>JADFOF010000233.1 GCA_022563015.1 Planctomycetota bacterium | reverse complement strand
CAGAACCAACTCGGCAACACCGACGTCGATGACGGCGCCGTGCGCATCACCTCGCCCAGGCTGGACATGACCGGCGGCGGATCCATCAGCTACGACTACTACCTCAACATGACCAACCAGGCCGGGACCGACCGCCTGCTGGTCGAGATCAACTCCAACGACGGCGCCGGGTCCTGGACCGAGATTGCCCGGCACGAGACCAGCGGCGGTCTGTCGTGGCGGTTACACGAGGTCACAGCCGCCGAGCTGTCCGCCCTGGGTGTCGCGTTCACATCCTCGATGCGGGTTCGTTTCACCGCCAACGACGCCAATCCGCAGACCATTGTCGAGGCCGGCATCGACGCGTTCAGGGTCAGCTCCATCGCGTGCGAATCGCCCTGCTACGCCGACTGCGACGGCAACGGCGTGCTCGACATCTTCGACTTCCTGTGCTTCCAGAACAGCTTCGTACTCGGCGAGCCGTACGCCTGCGACTGCGATCCCGACCCCGCGTGCGACATCTTTGACTTCCTTTGCTTCCAAAACGCGTTTGTGGCCGGGTGTCCATAGGACGGCTCAAGGAGCATTGACATGAGTTCACACAGCAAACAGGTCTTCGCGTGGGCCGCGCTCGCCGGGGCTGGTTGCGTCGAACGGGCGGGGTCGTACGAGCCGACCATCCTGCGCACAGTACGGTCCGCGAACGTGCATTCGGGCGCCAATCCTGCTGCGTCAACGCGTTCGCGTCTCTCACGACCATTGTTCTGGGAACGCGTCCATCCCTGGGTTCAAAATGGAGACCTGAAAATGTCGAGTCAGAGTAACACTGTTGCCGTCATCGCGGCTTGTTTGGCAATATGCCTGTTCAATGCCGACCGCGCGCTCGCTCAGTTTCCGTCCGAAAACGTATCGATGTACAGCAATGTGACATCGGCGGCACTCGGCTCCAGTTTTACCGAGGATTGCTGGGGTTACGTCTCGCCGTCCGGCCGCGAGTATGCCATCGTCGGCGTGTCGGCCGGCACCGCCTTCGTCGAGATCACAGATCCTGCAAACCCGGTCATCGTGGGCGTCATGACGCAGCCCAACCGCGGCCGCGATATGCGGGTATATCAGACCTTCGTCTACAGCAGCTCGGATTCGGGGCCGACTCACGTCTACGACGTTTCGAACATCGATAGCGGCGTGATCACGCACGTGCGCTCATTCAGCGCCGGTGCGCACAACCTGGTGGTCGATGAGGTCAGCGGCTTTCTGTATCTGGCTGTGGGCGGTCCGATGAGAGTGTACGACCTGAGCGACCCGTCCAATCCGACCGAGGTCGGCGTCTGGCCCGGTCAGACGCACGATGCCCAGGTCGTTACGTACACCGCAGGCCCGTACGCCGGTCGGCAGATCGCGTTTGTCTTCGCGGGTTGGAACGGTTGGCTGGATATCGTTGACGTGACCGACAAGTCCAACACGTTCCGCATCGGTCAGACGAGCTATCCGTCGCCGGGGTACACGCATCAGGGCTGGCTGACGGCGGATCGGCGCTACTTGTACCTCAGCGATGAGGTCGATAATATCCCGCGCACGACCATCATCGATGTGAGCGACTTGGCCAATCCGACCTTCATCCGAGATTTCACAACCGGTCTGGCCTCCACCGATCACAACCTCTTTGTCCACAACGGGTTCATCTTCGAGGCCAACTACAGCAGCGGGATGCACATCTTCAACACGGTTGATCCCGAGAACCCGGTCCGCGTGGGGTTCTTCGACACGTTCCCTGCCAACAACAATCCGAACGGCTCGGGCGCATGGGGCGTGTATCCATTCTTCCCCAGCGGAACCGTGATCGTGAGCGACCGCAACGGTGGGCTGTTCGTCCTCGATCCGAGCGCCGCGGTCGGCGGTTGCTACCCCGACTGCGACCAGTCCGGCACGCTCGACATCTTCGACTTCCTCTGCTTCCAGAACAGCTTCGTGCTCGGCGAGCCCTACGCCTGCGACTGTGATCCCGACCCGGCCTGCGACATCTTCGACTTCCTCTGCTTCCAGAACGCGTTTGTCGCAGGCTGTCCATGAAAGGAGATAAGCCGTGGACAACATCTCGAGGGTGAACGCGAGCCGAAAGGACCGGACCGGGAACTCGATCCAGAGGTGGGGCATGAGAGGGATCGTGGCGGCTGTGAGCGTGGCGGCATGGACGACGGCCGCGGGCGGGCAGGGCTGCGAGCCCCATTGGAGCGAGGAGTTCGCCAGCGGCGACCTGGACGGGGCCGCGTCCGCCCTGGCATGGTTCGACGATGGCACCGGGCCGGCGCTGTACGTCGGCGGCTCGTTCTTCGCGGCAGCCGGTGTGCCCGAAACACGAGGCATCGCGCGCTGGGATGGCCGGGAGTGGTCGTCCGTGGGCGGCGGGGTTGATGGGTTGGTCTATTCGATGGCGGTCCATGACGACGGGACCGGGCCAGCGCTGTTCGTCGGCGGCTGGTTCTCGGCGGCGGGAGGCGTTTTAGCGACGAGCCACGTGGCCAAGTGGAACGGGAGCGTGTGGTCTCCCTTGCCCGGCGACACGGACAGCCTCGTGATCGCCATGCGCGTGTTTGACGATGGCTCCGGCGCGAGTCTTTACATCGGCGGCAATTTCGGGCGGGCGGGCGGCATTGACGCCAACCGCATCGCCAAATGGGACGGTGCATCCTGGTCGCCGCTGGGATCCGGCATATCGGACATCGTCAGGACGATGGACGTCTTCGACGACGGCAGCGGGCCCGCGCTGCACGTCGCCGGTCGGTTCGTCAACGCCGGCGGCTTGAGCGTCGAGTACTTGGCCAAGTGGACGGGCCAGTCATGGGAGGCCGCATCCCCTCCACCGTACGGGCCGCGCTCTGGCGGAATCTGGGACTTGGTTGTGTGGGACGACGGCGCGGGACCCGCTCTCTACGCGACGGGACGATTTGAGGATAATGGCGTAACCGGCGGCGTAGCGCGGAAGAGGGGGGGGCAATGGGAGGTGCTCGCGTCGCCCTCTATCCGGATCCCGTTCGCCCTGGGACCGATCGACGTCGGGGGCAGGCAGGGAATGGGCGTCGCGGTGCAGCAGATTGGTAGGGAGCCGGGCAGCGTCGGCGCGTGGATCGATGGGGTTTGGCATCATCTCGGCGACGTCGACCGCGTTCCTCGATCCATGCTGCGCGTCGAGGGACCCACCGGGCCGCGCACGTACTTGGTCGGCCTGCTCAGCGCTGTAGGGGGGAGTGGTGTGCGCGGCATTGCCGTCTGGGACGGCTCCGAGTGGTCCGCGCTCAGACCGCCCGGGGGCATCAACGGGTCGGTCCGCGCCTTGGACGCAGGGGTGGAACGCGTGTACGCCGGCGGGTGGTTTCAGTCGGCCGGGGGTGCCGCGGCCGTGCGCGTCGCTGCCTACGAAGGAGGCGTCTGGTCCGCTCTGGGCCCCGGGTTCCCGTCGACGTGCGGGGCCGGGGGCATCCCCTCGGTTGAGTCCCTGCTCGAGGTCGATCTGCCATCGGCCAGGGGCGTCGTCGCCGGCGGGTTGTTCAGCGCAGGGTTTTTAAGCCAAGCGATCGCGGTCTGGGACGGGGCCTCTTGGGCTGGCCTG
Source organism: Planctomycetota bacterium (assembly GCA_022563015.1). Taxonomy (GTDB): domain Bacteria; phylum Planctomycetota; class Phycisphaerae; order Phycisphaerales; family UBA1924; genus JADFGU01. Next base: position 975 of record JADFOF010000233.1, on the reverse strand, counting down.
GCGCAGGGGTTCTCGGTTATCAGCGCCACCGATACGTGCGCGGTCGTGATGGACACGGCAGTTTTCGACGACGGGAGCGGACCGGCGCTGTTCGCCGCAGGACACTTCGACACCCCCGCGTGGGGAATCGCGCGCTGGACCGGAACCGCCTGGGCGGACTTGGCCGGCGGCCTCGGAGTCTTCCCTTGGGGGAACAAAAGAATGTGCCTGCGCGTGCACGACGACGGAACCGGCCCGGCCCTCTACGTCGGCGGCCGCATCTGGGCAGCGGGCGGCCCTGGCGGCTTCCCCGTCCGCAACATCGCCCGCTGGAACGGCCAGCACTGGTCCCGCGTCGGCCAGGGGCTGGAGATGTTCGTCTTCGCCCTGGAAGAGTTCGACGACGGCCGCGGCCCGGCCCTCTTTGCCGCCGGGGCTTCATCGACCGGCGGAGAGGTCTGGCGCTGGGAGGGCGCGGCGTGGACCCGCCTTGGGGGGAGGTTCGATGCGGAGGCTGCGGCCTTGGCCGTCTTCGACGATGGCACAGGTCCCGCGTTGTACGTGGGCGGCTCGTTCACCTCCATCGACGGCCGCCCGGCCCGCGCCCTGGCCCGCTGGGATCCCGGCGCGCCGGGACAGTGGATCGAGGTCGCCGGCGGCGTAGCGCAGGCGGGACAAGGCGCCTCTGTCCTCGCCCTCGAACCCGTGCCGCACCAAGGCGTGTGGTCCCTGCTCGTCGGCGGATGGTTCTCCGCCGTTGGCCAGAGCGTCGACTCCCAGAACATCGCCCGCCTGATCGGCTGCCGGTCGGTCTGCTACCCCGACTGCGACAGCAACGGGACGCTCGACATCTTCGATTTCCTGTGCTTCCAGAACAGCTTCGTGCTCGGGGAGCCCTACGCCTGCGACTGCGATCCCGACCCCGCCTGCGACATCTTCGATTTCCTCTGCTTCCAGAACGCGTTTGTCGCCGGCTGCCCGTGATCGGGCGATGAA
>JADFOF010000232.1 GCA_022563015.1 Planctomycetota bacterium | reverse complement strand
GCAGCGGCCGGAACGCCCCGGGCGAGCAGTGTGACGATTCTTCGGTTCAGCATCGGACCCTGAATATACGGCAATCCGCGTGCCCCGGTCGGCGTGGGGCGTTCAGGCCCGATCCGGGCGGCGGCAGGCGCCGGGACCGATGCCACCGCACAACGCCGTTGCCCTCACGCCACACGCCACCGGTCCGATAGGATACAAGCGGGGCGCGAGGGTTCGATCACGTTCCCGGCGGAATCGAGCGGGCGCTCCGCGTCGAGGTCGGTCCATGAAAGGACATGAGCGATGCTGCTTCGGATGGTGTATGACGAATGGCTGGCGCAGGCGGCGTACCTGATCGGGTGTCAGCGCACGGGCGAGGCGATCGTGATCGACCCCGAACGAGACGCCGATCGGTACATCGATCTCGCCGATGAGCACGGGCTGCGCATCACGGCCGTGGCCGAGACGCACATCCACGCCGACTTTCTGTCGGGCGTGCGCGAGCTGGCCGAGCGCGTCGGCGCGCGCGTCTACGTCTCGGGCGAGGGCGGCACGGACTGGCGCTCGCGTTGGCTTGACATGAAGACCGGCGGCGGGCGGTACCGGGCGACCCAGCTGCGCGACGGCGACACCTTCACCGTGGGCGACATCGAGTTTCGCACGTTGCACACGCCCGGACACACGCCCGAGCACGTGAGCTACATGGTGACGGATCGGGGCGCCGACGCGACCGAGCCGATGGGCATCGCCACCGGCGACTTCGTCTTCGTGGGCGATCTGGGTCGGCCGGACCTTCTTGAGACCGCGGCGGGTCAGGAGGGGGCGAAGGAGCCGGCGGCACGCCAACTGGCCGCGTCGGCGCGAAAGTTCGTCCGGCTTGCGGACTATCTTCAGGTCTGGCCCGCGCACGGGGCGGGCAGCGCCTGCGGCAAGGCGCTGGGCGCGGTGCCGCAGTCCACCGTCGGGTACGAGAAGCGGTTCAACCCGGCGCTGCAGCTCGTGGAGAACGAGGACGCTTTCGTCGGCTACGTGCTCGAGGGCCAGCCCGAGCCGCCGTTGTACTTCGCGCGGATGAAGCGCGACAACCGTGACGGCGTGGCGTTGCTGCGCGAGCTGCCCAGGGCTGTCGAACTCAACCAGCGCCAGCTGGGGTCGATCGACGGGTCCAGGACGGCGGTGCTTGACACTCGGCCCTGGGATGCGTTCTGCGCCGGGCACATCGCCGGGGCGCTGCACACGCCGCTCAAGCCGGCGCTGCCGACGGTCGCCGGGTCGTACGTCCGCGAGGACGAGCCGATCGTGCTCATCGCTGAACACGGGGACGCCGAGCGCGTGGTGCGTGCGCTGGTGCGGATCGGTCTGGACCGGATCGAGGGGTACGCGACGCCGGCGACGCTCCGTGCGTTGGCCGCCAGCGGTGGCGCGGCGGAGCGGACGACCAATATCGATGTCTCGGCCCTGCGCGAGCGGATGGCGCGGGGCGACGTGTCGGTGCTGGACGTTCGGCGGGCGACCGAGCACGCCCAGGGACGGATCGCCGGGTCGGTCAACATCGCGCACACGCGGCTGCTGGCACGGCTGGACGAACTGCCGACCGGCAAGCCCATCGCGGTGCACTGCCGCAGCGGCGAACGGTCGAGCTACGCGACGTCGGTGCTGAATCGACTCGGGTATGAGGCGATCAACGTGACGGGCGGGATGCTGGCGTGGGAAGCCGCCCAGGCCGCCGTCGAACGCGGCTGATAGTTCGTCCTCAGATCAGATGTCGCATCGAGCTGTGCGCTGGACGCCGAGTCTGAGTCCGCGAAGGCTCGGGTATCTCCCGATGACCTCTATACGCCCGCAATCCGAGCCTTCGCCCGCATCGGGCTCAGACTCGGCGTCAGCACTTCAGACCCGGCGTTGCTCGGGCGCGCACGCAAAGCCCGCATGCGGGGGCGAGCGTGGCGATCAGGAGTGCGGGGCCGCGTTACCGGCAGCCTCCAACGAACTGATTCTGGAAGGCGAGGAAGTCGAAGATGTCGCAAGCCGGGTCCGGGTCGAAGTCGCACGCACACGGGTCGCCGGCGACAAACTGATTCTGGAAGGCCAGAAAATCGAAGATGTCGCACGCCGGGTCCGGGTCGAAGTCGCAGGCGCAGGGGCACCCGCCGCCGCAGCCGCCACTGACCGCGGCGGAGGGATCGACGATGAACAGGTCGCCGCCGAGGTTGTTGATGATGCACGTGCCGGACGGGAAGTAGGGGTAGACGCTCCACGCACCGTTGAAGCTGTTGCCGTTGTTCGCGGGGTACGAGTCGAAGAAGCCGACCTCGGTGAGATTCTCGGGGTCGCACGCGTTGATGACGCGCAGGCCGGAGGTGTAGTTGGCCTGGAACAGGAAGCCGTCCATCCAGTACTGGTTGTGGTCGATGGAGTTCAGGCCCGTGGTGAATGTGCCGACGAAGACGGGGTTGTTGATGTCCGAGACATCGAAGATGAGCGTTCGGGTCGTGATGCCGAGTCTCAACTCGTCAAGCTCGTCATCGACATAGAAGTACCGGGAGTCGCCGGACAGCCAGCCCTGGTGGCAGTACTCCAAGCTCGGATAGGTCGTGGTGGAGAGCAATTGCGGGTTGTTCTTGTCCGTCACGTCGTAGATTTCAAGCCCGTTGCCGCCCGCGCAGCCGTAGAGGATCTGCTTGCCGGCGTTGGGGCCGGAGGTAAACGTGCGGACCTGCGCGTCGTGCTGGTAGTTGAGCGTCATGGAGTCGGCGCCCACGCGCACCGGATTAGCGGGATCGGCCAGATCCCAGCACGTGGTGGTGCCGGCCGGCGAGAAGTCGCGAGAGCCGAGCGTGTACAGAAACCCGCTGTCCTCATCGACGAAGACGTTGTGGCTCCGCGAGGACGACTCCACTGTCCTGACGAGCGTCACGTTCCCGTTATCGATGTCCGACAGGTCGAAGACCTGGATGCCGGTCCCTCTTTCGGTGACGGCGTAGGCATGGTCCTGGTAGACCTTGATGTCGCCCCAGGTCGAGCTGGTGTGCGGGAAACTGGCGACGATGACCGCGACGGCCGGGTTGGTGATCTCGACGAACTTGATGTGGTCGCGGTTGCCGGCCAGGGCGTACTCGCGCCCCGAGGGCGAGACGTACCCCCAGCAGTCGTTACCGCTGCCGGGCACGATGTCCAGCAGCGCGACGTTGCTTGACTGGAACTGGGCGTGCGCCGCGGACGCCAGGCCGAGCATGAGCCCTGCGGTCATCCACGCGATCGCCGGTCCGGGATCGGGCCTAACGAGGTCCAAACGTACCATGATGTCTTCTCCGTCGTACGGGATCCAGGAACTATGATTCAATCAGAGCGTACTCGAAAACCGGTCGATTGCAACTCGCTACGCAGCACGAGCATCAAAGTTCCCGCCCGATTCCGTCGCATGCACCGCGTGGAAGGGCGGCGCCGACGCGCGGGCCCTGCGGCGGGCACACGGGAGCCGGCGCGTGCAACCGTACCAGCCTGTGCACCAGTACCCAGCACAACCGCGACGAATGCACGCCCGACAGGAATCGAACCTGCGACCTCCGCTTTAGGAAAGCGATGCTCTATCCAACTGAGCTACGAGCGCCCGTGGCGACCGGGAACGGCCGCATTCTTGACATGCAGTATAGCGCCGGGGCGGATCCGCCTAAGATCGCGTTCACCGCGGGATAAGGAACCACAACCATGGAAGTCGGGATCGTCGGCCTGCCTTACACCGGCAAAAGCACACTGTTTCGGGCGTTCACAGGGCTCGAACCGGACCCGGGTGCGGGGCTCAAGCCGAACATCGGCGTGGCGCGGATCCCGGATCCTCGGCTGGACACACTGGTGCGGCTGGTGGAGACCAAGAAGGTGGTGCCCGCCTCGCTCACGGTGCTGGACATCCCCGGGCTGGTGCGCGGTTCGAGCGAGGGCGCGGGCATGGGCAACGCGTTCCTCAGCCACATACGCGACGTGGACGCGCTGATCCACGTCGTGCGGTGTTTCACGAAAGGGCCCGGCGGGCAGGACGTGGCGCACGTGGACGGCTCGCTGGACCCGATGCGCGACATCGAAACCATCGAGCTGGAACTGATACTGGCCGACCTGCAGATGGTCGAGAACGCGCTGCCTCGTGCGGAAAAGGCGGCCCGACGGCGCGACGCGGAGGCCGTGGCTCGGCTGAGCGTGCTGCGAAAGGCGATGCCGATCCTCGAGGCGGGCGAGCCGGCGCGCAGCCTCGCGGTCGGCACCGAGGACGAGCGCAAAGCCCTCAAGGGGCTGGCGATGCTCAGCGCACAGCCCGTGCTGTACGTCGCCAACGTGGACGAGGACGACGCGGACGGAACGGGCGAGCTGGCCTCAAGCGTGCGCAACCACGCCCGGAACGTGCAGAGCCAGTTCATCCCCGTGTGCGCGCTGATCGAGGCCGAGATCGCAGAACTCGACGAATCGGACCGGGGCGAGATGCTCGAGTCGCTGGGGCTGACCGAGCCGGCGCTGCACAAGCTGGCGCAGGCGGCCTATGCGCTGCTCGGGTTGCAGTCGTTCTACACGGTCGGGCCCAAGGAGATCCGGGCGTGGACGGTGCCCGT
>JADFOF010000231.1 GCA_022563015.1 Planctomycetota bacterium | reverse complement strand
GTTTTTGCACCCTACGGGGTCGTGGACGCGCATATTAGCGTTCCGGAGTGGGGGAGTAGTGGGCCAGCAGTTTGTTGTCGCGTAAACGTCACGTGACTCACGCTGCATCTCGTCGTTTCGTCTGGCGTTCGATCTCCGGCACGAACAAGTACGGATCGCCGCGGACACACCGACGTCTCACGGTGACGACCGGCACCAAGTCGTCGCGCCGTCGGAACGTCCTCGGTTCCGGAGGCAGGCGTTTCGCCATCGCGTCAGCCGGAGTCAGGATGTCGAGCGCCGCGTGCGGTCTGAGGTCGTTGTACCAGTGCCGATAGGCGTCGAGACGTCGCTGCAACGCGCGCCGGCCGAGCGGAAGGACCGCCCGCCGCCGCCAGTGCTTCATGGTCCGGAACTGCCGCTCCACCTTGGCGTTGAGCTGCCATCCCCCGACGCGGCAGCGCACAGGCGTTGTCCCAAGCAACCGCACAGCGTCCTGAAACTCCCGTCGGAACTGCGTGCCCAGTAGGGGGCCAGCAGCTTGTTGCACCGCTCACAATCCAAACGGCATCTGAATTGTTTGGGTTTGACATGGTACCGCAAAGCACTGGCCCGCTACTCCAGCGATCGCACGCTTTGAAGCGATTCCGATCGGAGCGCCTCCCCGCACCTCCCTGCGCGAGAACAGCGAGTCAATTCCGCCGTCTGAAGCGGCGACCTCGACGCTCGTCATTTGTTGAACATCCGGTGGTGCGTGCGCAGGTAGCGCTGGTACTCCAATTCCCGGGTCAACTGCCGCCGAGCGCCTTCGTGCCCGTGCACGAGTCCGGTCTCGCTCGCCACGGCCAGCTCCGTCATGAAGTGCTTGAGCATGAACGTCTGGTTGAGCAACTGCTGATCGCGGGTATCGATGGCGAAGCGGCGAGCCGCTTCGTAATGCTGCTCGAACAGTCTGGCCGCGTCACGGAAGCTGTCCTCGTCCAAGCCCAGGACGGCTTGCTCAGCCGTGCTCACGGCGTCAATGATATCTGTGTACAAGACGACGCCCTGGTCGGCGCTTTGCCGGACCAGCGACTCGTCATCAAGCATCACCGCTTCCATGCGCACAACGCGTCGCTGCCGCTCTCCGGTGTCGGTTCGATCAAATGAGAGGGTGCATTCGATGCGGGCCACTTCGCCGACGACGAAATCGCGCGGAGCGAGCTTCAAGAGCAGCACGCTACGGTCGCCCTCGCGCACATCACCAAGATCGAATTTGAAGGAGCTGCTCGGCTCCACGGCCCACCCGTCAACTCCCGCAATGTCGAGTCCTGTCTGCACCGCCACCACCACCGTCACGTTCTGGGCCATCACGTGGAGCAGGCCACCAAGCTCCGCGGACATCGCGTCCGGGATTTGCTCCGGAGACCGAATGTAGGTATACCGGCCGCCACCCGCGTCGGCCAGCGCCATCAGCAACTGCTCATCAAACTCCTCACCGCAGCCCATGGTCGAGACCCCGATGCCTCGGCGCCGCGCCGAATCGACCAGCCGGCGCAGCTTATCGGCATCCGTAACCCCCCGGTTGGCCCTCCCGTCGGTCAAAACTATGACCCGCTTCGTCTGGCCCTCGGTGGCTTTCCCATCGATCTGCGCGAACGCTTCGAGCAGTCCGGCGCTGAGATTGGTCCATCCCTCAGCCACCACCTCGTCAAGCCGGTGATCGAGAAACTGCCTGTTCACCACCAGGCCGGCCGGCGACAACACCGTCGCTTTCTGGCTGAACGCGATCACGGACACGATGTCGCGCTGGGACAGGTTCTCGACCACCAGTCGCGCCGCCTGCATGGCGTATTCGATCTTGCCCTCATCCGCCATCGAGCCCGAACGGTCGATGAGCAGGGCCAGGTTCAACGGCGGGCGCTGCTGCGACATCTGATGGACGCCCGCGGCAAGAACAATCTTCAGGGACAGCGCCTCGGGGTAGGAAGCTGTATACGCCTCATGGCTCAACGTCGCCCGCATGACCACGGGCCCGTCGTCCCGGGCGTTGCTCTGGGCGTACGCCTCGGGCTGCGCACTGGCGATCAGCAGCAAGAGCCAGCCCGCCCGCATACGCGGATGAAACGCGGGAACCCGCCACATCAGTGCGGCCCCTCGTGAACATGCGCTTCCTGCGAATGATCGTCGGCGGAGTGTGGATCGTCCTCGCCCTCGTCATCCAGCGGCGGCAGCACCTCGGGCGGTTCGAGCGCCTCCACCAGCGGAACAGACATCGGAACATCCTCGCTGCTCGAGCGTGGCTCATCGTCAGTGCGAGGCACATCGTCAGTGCGCGGCGCTTCCGGGAAGGTTGTGCCCAATACCAGGACTGCCGGATTCGAGGCTGTGTACCTGATGCGCCTGTAGCTCGGATACGACAACCGGTACGGCGAGTACCCATGATGCAGCGAAGTGTTGTGCAGCCCGACGTGAAGCGAGTGCTGTCCACTGTGGCGGATCACGTGATCCGCGCCGATGTGACCAACGCTCAAGTGGAGCGTGCCACGACCGCCGAGGTGCGAAACAGAATGCCCGGCGGAATGGCCAACACTGACGTGCCCGACTCCGTGCCTGAGGGAACGGACAACACTGACGTGCCCGACGCTGTGCCTGGGGGAACGGACAACACTGACATGCCCAAGGGAATGGCCAACATTGAACTGCCCGACGCTGTGCCTGGGGGAACGGACAACACTGACGTGCCCGAGGGAATGGCCAACATTAAACTGCCCGACGCTGTGCCTGGCGGAATGGCCAACACTGACGTGCCCGAGGGAATGGCCAACATTGAACTGCCCGATGCTGTGCCCGGCAGAATGGCCGCCGCTGACGTGCCCGACATTGTGTCCGCCGCCGTGCCCGACGCCGTGACCACCGTGCTGGGCGACCGCCGGGCAACTCAGCAGACCGAGCACGCCGAGAGCGACCACCACGGGCACGCCGGGGCTTGCCTTCATTCTCATGCGCATGTCTGGCCTCCGATCAGTATTCCTGCCGGTGCCGCCAAGGCGCCACAAAAAGCGCCGCAACCTCAAATAATAGCCACGGCGCGGTGGGGAATATTCCAACCCACGAGCACATTGGAGGCCGCGGGCGGGCGGTTGCCCAGTAGGGGGTCCGCAGTTTGTTGCACCGCTCACAAACCAAACGGCATCTGATTCGTTTGGGTTTGACATGGTACCACAAAACGCTGGCCCGCTGCTAGCACCCTGTGGTTTCGCGTGTCAGTCCCGTCCGCTGGCTTGCGAAACGGCCTTGAGCGCGCCCTGAGGCCATTGTGCATTGGACGGCTGCGCATCTTGTCGCGAAGAATCCCACTCCATCGTACCGCTCCTGCGGCGGGTACACTGCAAGGATGTCGGCGCGCGCTCATGATCAAGACACCGATGGGACGTGTGTGCAGGCCGGTCCACACGTCGAGGCGATCAGCGCGGTAACCCTTCTCACGGCCGATATGGCGCGGGCGGTGCGCTTCTATGAGGGGTTAGGCTTTGTCCGAAAGTGTGGCGGACCACAGGCGCCGTTCACGACATTCGCGGTCGGCGGCACCTACCTCAATCTGGCGGCGAAGAGATCAGAGACCTCTCCGTCTTCGTGGGGTCGCGTCATCTTCTACGTATCGGATGTCGATGCGTTCTACAACCGGGCTACCGAGGCTGGGATGTCGCCGCAGTTTCCGCCGCGTAACGCCGACTGGGGGGAGCGATACTTCCACCTCAGTGACCCCGATGGCCACGAGCTAAGCTTCGCGCGCCCGCTGCCACGCTAGTGCATGTTCTGCTCAAAGGGCGCGCAAGCGGCTTCGTTCCGGCGTCGGCATGAGCCGGCGAGGACACCGCGCCGCCAGGGTCAGTGTCCCGCCGAGGCTCCTCCTCGCCGCCCGAATTCGATTCGCCTGCCTCGACCCGTGGCAGCTTCGCGCGCCACTCCGCGGCCTGGGCGTCGCAGCTCTTGTCGGACTCGAGTCCGACCGCCTGCTCGTCCACAGCCGTTCCCCTCCTCCCGGCTCCGTGACCTTCACTTGAACAGGATCCAAGTGCCGCGAGAGATACGAGGCGCTTTCAGCTGGTCTTGCGGTAGAGCTGTCGATACACTGCAGCACAAGGCACCGGGACCAGTCAAGATGGCGGAGCGTCGCCCCTCGGCCGGATCCGGCACGATGCGAGAGGATCGCGGTATGGCACATCGGCCTGGCGTTGCACTGCTGAGCCTCGCCTTCCTTTTGACGGCGTGCGGGTGTGCCTCCACACGCTCGGTCAACGTCCAACAGAGGCCCGCATCAGCGGTGCAGCCGGTTGAGCACAATCCCGGCACGTGTGGCCTCTGCGACCTCTACCCCGATGCGCGGCGGTATGTGGTACGTGTTCACAGTCGCAATGGACAGGGTGCAGGCGTAGTGATCTCGGGCCAGGGCCATGTCCTCACCAATGCCCACGTAGTGGCCGGGGTGGACGATCCGGAGATCGAAACCCACGACGGGTCGGTCTACCTTGCCCGTGTTCTGCAGACGGACGCCGACGCCGACCTAGCACTGCTTCGCATCGAGACCGACGGTGCACACTGGTTCGCGGTCGCGA
>JADFOF010000230.1 GCA_022563015.1 Planctomycetota bacterium | reverse complement strand
CACATTCAACGTCGCGCGATCAACATTCGGCGTGCCCACCGACCACGGGTTCTTCCAGCACTGGAACCTCCGCTCACGGAATGACATGCAGATCCCCTCGAACACGCTGCCGCTCTTCTTCCAGAAACCTCCCCCGATCGTGTGGCTCCCGAGGTACAACTTCTCCATCAAGAACGCAGGCACATGGAGGAACGTCGCCGTCCCCTTCTGGATACCGCTCGTACTTGTCGCCGTGCCCACCGGCCTCCTCTTCTATCGCGACCGCAAGCCAAAGCCGGGCTGCTGCGCCAAGTGCCGGTACGACCTCGCCGGGCTCAGTGGCGACACGTGCCCCGAGTGTGGCACCAGGACAGCAACAATCGAATCGCATCACACCCAGAGACACCGCGACGGCGGGGGAAATGGGGTCGGCGTCGGGGGAAATGGGGTAGACTGAATGAAGGTGAAACTCCCAAAGATCATCACACGCCGCCGCGCGAAGTGGACAGGGCTCGCCATAACAACCTGCGTCGCCGCCGCCATGATCGCGTCGTACTGGTTCTGGCCGAGTCGGTTCTGGACAAGCGCGGCGTTGAAGGCCAGTTGGCGGGTCCAAGTTGTTCCGGGCGGAATGAAACTCATCCAAGCCAATGGGCCATTCCCGTGGAGCCATTACCGCTCGCGGCAAGCACGGACCCAGTTCCATGAGGCAATCGGCATCGCTCCACCGAACCCGGTGGACCCGCTCATGTGGGTTCCATCGTTCGAACCCGCGACGAAGGCAAGAGGGTCGATGCAAGTCTTGTCCGTTCCGCTCTGGATGCCACTCGTGCTCGTCGCCCTGCCCACTGGCATTCTCTTCTATCGCGACCGCAAGCCAAAGCCGGGCCACTGCCGCAAGTGCCGCTATGACCTCGCCGGGCTCAAGGAAGACAGATGCCCTGAGTGCGGGGCCGAAATTGCGACTCCCGCGGCGACCCAGAATCTCGGCGAATCTCGATCCACAGTCACGGAGTCGCTCGAAACCCCGTCTGCGACCTCGTGAGCCCTGTTTGCACCCATGCACACAATCTGGTAGGCTCTCGGGGTAATGGTGTATGAAAAAAGAACACAGTGGCTCGGGATGTGGCGTCCGCGCTCCTCCTCAGCCTCCCACCCCGCCCCGAATCCTGCCTCTCCTGGCGACTTCGTCAGACCAGCGCGCAGGCCGCCCCGAGCCTTTACGCTCATCGAACTGCTCGCGGTCATCGCCATCATTTCGATCCTCATCGGGCTGCTCCTACCGGCGCTTGGGCAGGCGAGAGAGGCTGGGCGACAGGTGCTGTGCGCGAGCAACCTTCGACAGATCACACTCGGCATCACAACCTACGCGGGCGCAAACGACGATGTCCTCGTCGGCGGCCCCACCAACTCGGGGTTCGACGCGGCCAACGGCGACTTCAACGGCATCGCTATACAAACATGGGATTACATCGGGCCGCTCGCGCACCTCAGCGGGTATGTCGGACCCGGCGATGGGGAAGACCCTGCGACACTGACCGAGCAGGTGCGTGCCGCACGGTTCGAGTGGTACCGGAGCGATCTGGACGCGTACGCGTGCCCGTCCAACGACATCACGGCGACGCCGTTCCTGGCGGGCGAGCCGTGGACCGCCGGCCCGATGCTCTCGTACAACCTCTCAACGCAATTCACGTCAACGCTGGACGACCCGCCGGTCGGCACCGGGAGCGGGTACGCGCAGGACCGGCGTTCGTACGTGCCCCGGCTCAGCCGCGCGGGGCTGGCGCACATGAAGGTCTCGGCCTTCGAGGGGCATCGTTTCGCGAACATCTCGACGCAGCCGGACTTCGACGTGCGGCTCGACGCGCGGTTCGGCGGCGCGTTTCAGGGCGTCGGTGCGTGGTGGCGGCACAGCAAGGAACTGAATCGCGAGGCCGCACCCGGCGAGGCGGGGCACTCGGCCTACCAGGCCAATCCCGGCGAGTTCTTCGATGCCCGGCGCTGGGCGTTCCGGCACGGGTACGAGGTGGCACCCGGTTCCGGCGGCGAGAGGCGGGTATTGGGCAACGTCGCGTTCTTTGACGGGCACGTCTCGCTCATGGACGACGGGGAGGCGACCAACCCGGACTTCTGGTTCCCGTCGGGCACGCTCATCACCGGCGGCGACGACTTCTGGAACTACACCCAGCAGCAATGGCCGGGCAAGACGACGCAGACGTCGATCGCCAGCCCGTACGTCGTGCCATGAAGATCGGCGGTGTGACCATCTCGCGCGGGCACGCAGCTGGCGCGGCGGCGCTGCTGATCGTCGCGGGGGGGCTGATCGTGTATCGCGTACGCGCCGCCAGCGCGGATCCCGGAGCGCGTTCGCGGGTGCGCGTGGCCATCGACGCGGAGAGTCGAGCGGTCTTCACGCGGTTCAAGGTGGCCGACGGCGACACTGTGCCGTGGCGCAATCCCCGGACCCGGCGGCGCACGCTCTACCCGGCGGAGAAATGTTTCTGGACGCGGGACGGCCGGTTCACGCCGGAACCGACGTATGTGTTGCTGAACGAATACGTGGGTGTGGCCGAGCCGACGATCTGCCCGGACTGCGGGCGCGTGGTCGTGGCACATAATCCTCTGCCGCCGCTGGCGGATGGTGGCGAAGGCGGGCCGCGCAGAGATCGTTGATCACGGGAACTGGTTCGCCGACGCTATGCTCTGCCGTCACCGATGGAGGATGCCGATGAGTCGGGATTCCAATGAGTCGGGGCGGGTGCTGGACGCAGTTGCGTCGAACGACGCGGCGGCGATCGGTCGGCTGAAAGAGTGGCTGAGCATCCCCAGCGTCGGCGCGGACCCGGCGTTTCGCGACGACACCCGGCGCGCAGCCCGGTGGGCGGTCGAACAGCTCGCCGCGGCGGGACTCGAGGCGGAACTGATCGAGACGGGAACGGCCGAGCAGCCCGGGCATCCGATCGTGCACGCGCACGCGCCGGGCTCGGCGGAGTATCGCGGCCCGCACGTGCTCTTTTACGGGCACTACGACGTGCAGCCGCCCGACCCGCTGGATCTGTGGGAGAGCGCGCCGTTCGAGCCGATCATCAAGGGGCCGGACGAGTCGTGCCCGGCCGAGCGGATCGTGGCGCGCGGCGCGTGCGACGACAAGGGGCAGGTGGCCTCGTTTCTTGAATCGCTCCGCGCCTGGCACGAGGTGACGGGTCGGCCGGCGGGCGGGGTCAGGCTCACCGTGATGATCGAGGGCGAGGAGGAGTCGGCGTCGGCCAACCTTGCACGGCATGTGCGCGAGCACCGCGCGCGGTACCAGCCGTGCGATTTCTGCCTCGTGTCGGACACGGGCATGCTGGCCCGCGGCAAGCCGGCGATCACCTACGGGCTGCGCGGACTCACCTATACCGAGGTCATCCTGCACGGACCTAATCAGGACCTGCACTCGGGGATGTGGGGCGGGCGCGTGGTGAACCCGATCACCGAGCTCATGCGCGTCCTGGCGCAGCTCTGGGACGAGAACCGGCGCGTGACGATTCCGGGTTTCTACGACGCCGTGCGCGAGGTGTCAAAGGAAGAGCGGGCGGCGTGGGCGGAGTTGGGGTTCGACCAGGTCGAAGCGCTGCGCAAGATCGGGCTCGGCCCCGAGGGCGACGTGGGCGAGGCTGGCTACACGCCCATCGAGCGCGAGTGGGCCAGGCCGACCGCGGAACTCAACGGCGTCATCGGCGGGTACACCGGGCAGGGGGCCAAGACCGTGATCCCATCGCACGCGTCGGCGAAGGTCAGCTTCCGACTGGTGGCCGATCAGGAACCCGATCGTGTGCGCGATGCGTTCTTCGCGTGGCTTGATGCGCGCACGCCGCCGGGCTGCCGATGGGAGATGATCGACCACGGCGGCGGTCATCCGGCGACCGTGCCGACGGAGTCTGCATATCTGTCGGCGGCGCGGCGTGCGCTCGAGGCGGCCGGTGGGGCCGAGCCCGCGCTCATCCGCACGGGCGGCTCGATCCCGGTCGCCGGTCTGCTCAAGGCCGAGCTGGGTCTGGACACGGTCTTCATGGGATTCGGCCTGGATGACGACCGGGTGCATTCGCCCAACGAGAAGTTCGAGCTCCCGTGCTTCCGCCTGGGCGTGCGCGCCCACGCGTTGCTGATCGGCGAGTTCCTCCGCTGGGATGCACGATGAGCCGTGCTAGGCCGCGGCCTTTGCGCCCTCGTGGGGTTTGTCGGGATCAACAAACTCGATGTCGTCCTCGCCGTAGACCTCGACTTCCTCACCCTCCTGCAGGGCGCGGAGAGCTCTGATGTGGTCGATGCGAAGCCGGGCCGCTCGCGCGTTGAGCTTGTGGACGATGGTCTCGTTCCGCACGGTGTAGGCGAGCGTGCGCAGGCACGCGAGCGCGCACGTCGCGGCGATGCCGCCCAGGAGCAGCCAGATGCCGGGTGAGAAGGACGTCACGAGAAGGGGATCGGCCCCTTGCACCGGCGACTTTATCGGGTGATACAATCATTTCGTGCGGTTCGGGAGCAGCACAGCGAGAGTGTTTCGGGTGCGTGCGGCGGTTCTGCTGGCGGTGGTCGCCGCCTCGCACTCGCCGGCGGGGGCTCAGACCGCTGACGA
>JADFOF010000229.1 GCA_022563015.1 Planctomycetota bacterium | reverse complement strand
GACGACTACCGCGAGGTGCTCATGTACTGGGGCGTCGATGGGTTCAAGTACCGCGAGATCGCCGAGATCCTCGGCGTGCCCATCGGCACGGTCATGAGCCGCCTGCACCGGGCCCGAAAGATCCTGGCCGACCGCATCGGGCAGGACCGCCAGGCTGTGGACGACCTCGGCATCGGACGACAGATCATCAATTCCGGGCGGCATGACGGGCAGCCAAAGCCGGAGCCTTCAGTATGACCGTTCGTGAACCCAACGAGAGCCCGCTCGGGCCGGCCTCGCTCCTGCGAGCCGCTGCCGACCGTGAGCTCACCCCGGAGCAGGAGCGGCTGCTCGAAGCGCACCTTCAGGCCAACCCCGCGCACCAGGCCGGCATCGAGTTCGAGCGCGCCCTGCGCTCCGCGGTCGGGCGGACCATGGGCCAAGAGCGTGCCCCGGCACACCTGGCCGAGCGGATCGCCCACGCCGTCCATGCCGTCCATGCCGACGACTCAAGAGGAACGAGGCACGACCGGAAGGGAGTGCTTCCGGTCAGCGATTCGGGCCTCGAGACCCAACCGCCCGTCGTCGAGGCGATCGCCCACCAAACGCGCCAGCGGTCCTTCTGGACCACGCTGGGCGGGCGTATGGCTGTCGCGGCCGCCCTGGTGCTGGCTGTGGGAGGCCTGTGGTACGTCTCCACGAACCTGGGCCAGCAGCCCGTCGAGGAAAGGTGGAGCCGGTCGGCCAACGTGCAGTTGGCAGGATTCCTCAGCGGCGAGCACATGAAGTGCGACGATCCCGATTACGCCGCCGACAAGTTCACCGCCCGCGACGAGGAAGAGATCACCCGTTGCTGTCTCACGATCCTGGACCAGACCCCGCGGCTCGAGAATCTGTTCGAGGGCGGCGCGACGCTGATCGGCCTTGGCCCGTGCAAGGTTCCCGGCCCGGGCCGCTCCGTCCACATGCAGGTCCTCATGCCCGTCGGCGCCAGCGGCGCCATGCAGAGCACGGTGAGCCTGTTCATGCAGCAGAGCGTCGGGCAGGCGGGCAAGGTCGCGGGCCGGTCGTTCGCATTGCAAGAAGCCGGGGACCAAGAATTCGTCGTGGATGTTTGGGAGAAGGACGGGCTGATTTACTACCTGGTCTGCGACACCGCGCAGGTCGCCGAAGCCGCCCGCCGATCGCTCCGCGTCATCGCCCCGAACCAGAGCCTGTGAGGCCCGTACCATCGTCGGCTGCCGGATCCCGCATCCGCACGTCATGGGCGCACGATGCGATTTCAGAATCGGGCACTTCGGCCGGCTGTCCAATCCGCCGACAGGAGATGCGGCCATGTGCATTTTCAGACACTTCAAGCTCGGCGTGCTGGCCTTCGGCCTCGCCCTCACCGCCGGGCCCACGCTCGGGCAGGCGCAGGCCCAGTGGGCGATCGGAGACGGCGGGGCGCTGGAGCGCAACCTCCGCCGGGGCGACTCGCACCGAATCCCGATCGGCCGTGACTTCGCGCGTGAATTCGCCTTCCGAAACTCGATCGTCACCGGGAACACGCCGCAAGGTCTCCGGTTCCGCGGCGACGTCGGCTACCTCGACGCGTTCGAGTTTCGCGGCACGGTCGGGTCGGAATTGAGCGACGCCTTCCGGCGCGACGCGCTGTATTCCGGGCTGGCGGGCTTCGGCATCCGCGGCATCGACGCGCTGCAATACCAGTACGCCATGACCACCGGCAGCACGCCGCCCGTCACGCTCACCGGCACGCTGACGACGCATCGCTTCGGCGGGGGCGTCTACATCGGCGCCGCGACGGCCACACGCCAGCCCGGTACCACTCAGGGACACGTCGGCGCCCTCAGACCCCTCGCCGAGGTCGACCCCTTCGTCGATGACCGTGGCAAAGGCCTGTGGACGCTGCGCTCGACGTCGGCCTACGCCGCCTCACGGAGCTTCAGGCCCTCGCTGCTGCGCATGTGGAGCACCCCCGGCGGGAACGCGCTGGTGACGACGGCTTCGGCGCTGCGCGGCGTGGAGACAATCTCGATTGGAAAACTTGAGAAACTGCGCGGCATGTCGCCGGACATGAGCCTGCCCGGACGCCCTGAACCGCGGCAGAACAATGGAGCCGAGCCGGTCTTGCCCGGTACCCCACCCGGCGGCGACGCCCCGATGAGCGGGGCCGTGCCCACCGTGCGCGACATCGCCGGGCTGAACTTCCACGCGGAGTTGCTGCGTCGCTACGAGGCCTACGCCGACTCACGCTACGGGCGGGCAGACCCGCAGTCCGGGGCGGACGACTGGCGCACGAGCATCGCGACGCTGCGCGACTACCTCGGCCGCCCGCTACCGGACTTCAATGCCGAATCGGGCGCGGTCGAACCGTCACGCGTTGAGCCGCCGACCTTCCTGCCCAAAACGCTCGACCTGCTTCGCAACGCTCCGGGGCGCATCGATTCGCTCGTGCCGGACGAAGCGGATCAGATCGACGCGTTCGGGCTGCACATGAAGGCGGGCGAGCAGCTGCTGGCCGACGGTCGGTTCTTCGGCGCCGAGGAACGATTCACACGCGCCCTGGCGCAGCGTCCGGGCGACACCATCGCCGACGCCGCACGAATCCACGCCCAGATCGGCGCCGGGCTGTACGTCTCCGCCGCGCTCAATCTCCGGGCGCACTTCGAGGAGCACCCGGAGACGATCGGCATGCGATTCTCCCGCCGGCTGCTGCCTCAGGGCGCCCGGTTCTCGGTCGTGGTCGCTCAACTTCAGGACAAAGTCGCCGGCGAGAGGTCCATTCGCGGCGAGTCCGCGCTCCTGCTGGCGTACCTCGGGCATCAGACCCAGGACGCGATCCTCATGCGCCAAGGACTGGACGCGATGGAACGCCTGCTCCCGGACGACCACCTTGCGCCCATCCTGCGAACGATCTGGGTGCAGATCGATCCGCCCTGACCGGACGTGACGTGACCCGAACCCCGCTCGGCGACGTTCGATGCCTACGCTCGAATGATGATGCGCCAGCCCGCGCCACAAGCCGACCGCTCCGCATCGCCCTCCATCACCGACTTCATGACCGACGGCGCCCTGCCCGCGCTGTGCCGCACGCTGTCGGAGTTGTGCGGCGTCACGATCAGGCTGCGCGACCCGAAGGGCCGGGTCATCCTCCCGACCGACGGCTCGCCGCCTTGGAAGCACGAACGAATCGCGCCCGACCCGGGCGCGCTGGTCATCCCACTGTCGGCCGGCGGGCGGGAACTCGGCTCGATCGAGGCGCCCACGCCCGGCGACAGCACCCTGGCCGACGCCATCTCGCTGCTCGCAAGGACCGTCACCGAAATATGCCAAGGACAGATCGAGCTCCGGCACGCTGTCGACGAGATCACCGTCCTGTTCAAGCTCTCCTCGCTGCTCGCCGGCGCCGCCGGGGTCGAGTCCATCCTGCAGATCGGGCTTGAATCAACGCTCGAGGTGCTCGGCCTGGACGCCGGCGCCATCGTCCTCTTCCCCGAGCAGGACGACGGACGACTCTCCGAGGACGAGAAAGACCTGCGCTTCGCGGCGTCGATCGGCCTCACCGACGAATGGCTCAACAGCCCGGTGCCACTCTCCAGGGATCGCATCTTCGATCGCCTCGCGCTCGCCGGCGAGGTCGTCCTGGTCGAAGACCTCCGACACGACGACCGCGTCCAGCTCGACGACGCCATCGTGCGCGAGGGGCTCGTCTCCGCAATCCTCGCCGGGATGGTCATCGGCGACCGACCCATCGGCATCGTCCGCGCCTACACCCGAAAACGAAGACGCTTCACACCGGCCGACGTGCGCCTCATCAAGTCCATCGGCCAGCAACTTGCCGTCGCTGTCAATCAGGCGCGCCTGCTCGAAGTGCAGCGCGAAGAGCAGCGGATGCAGCGGCAGCTTCGCCTGGCGGCGGACGTGCAGCGGCGCATGCTCCCGGCCGGCCGACCCAACGTCGCGCCCTTCAACATCGCCGCCAGGTGGACCCCCAGCATCGAGCTGGCCGGCGACTTCTACGACTTCCCCTCGCAGGGCACGAGCGTGGGCATCGCCGTGGGCGACGTGGTGGGCAAGGGCGTGGCGGCGGCACTGCTCATGGCAGCCGTCCGGGCATCCCTCCGCGCACACGCCGACGAGGGACACCCCGTCAATGAGGTCATCGACCGCGTCAACCGCGACCTCTGCCGCGACACCCGCCCCGAGGAGTTCGCCACCATCTGGTACGCCCAGGCCGACCCCGCCTCACTCACGCTCTCATACGCCGCCGCCGGTCACGATCCGCCGATCCTCGCACGCGCCGACGCGAGCGGCCGCACCGAACTGATCGACGTCACTGGCGGCGGGCTCATCGCAGGCGTCGATCCCGACGAGATCTACGAGTCCTACTCACTGATGCTTCAGCCGGGCGACGTGCTCGTCGCGTACACCGACGGCGTCACCGACGCGCTGGATTTCACGGGCGCCCGCTTCACGCGAGACAGGCTGTGCCGGGCGATCGCACGCTCGCTGACGGATCAGCCCGACGGGTGCGCCGCGGACGTGCTGGACGCGATCTTCCGCGAGCTTCGCGGCTTCACCGGGCTGGCGCCGCGCACCGACGACCGGACCG
>JADFOF010000228.1 GCA_022563015.1 Planctomycetota bacterium | reverse complement strand
AAATAACCTCGGGAGGCGTCTGGATTGTCATGTGCTCATTGTTCCCACGGATCCGGTGCGAAGCCCGTTCCGATCGAGCCCCAGATCCTACAAATCTGTGAACGGAGAGGCCGAAAGTACCGACGCCTCGCCGAGGCTTCACCGAACGGCCAAACCAGGCTACTCGCGCAATGAACGACTCGGCCCGTCCAAACTTTGGACAGGCCACAAACTCCCCGAGTAGGACTCGAACCTACGACCTAGCGGTTAACAGCCGCTCGCTCTACCAATTGAGCTATCGGGGATCGGCCGGATTTCTCCCGGCGGGCGTACACTAGCCCACACGCACAATCGGTCAAGCGGGGTTCTTGCATCACCGGATCGGCGGCCTAGCATCGGGGCCCGGGCAGCCAGGCTGTCCACAACCGTTCGAGCGATCAGCCATGAAAAAAGGCATTCACCCCGCATTCCGCAAGTGCAAGGTCTTCCACAACGGCGAGGTCGTCATGGAGTGCGGCGCCACGGTGCCAGAGCTGCACGTCGAGGTCTGGTCCGGCTCGCACCCGTTCTTCACGGGCAAGCAGTCGTTCGTCGATGCGGCGGGCCGCGTCGAGAAGTTCCAGCGGAAGTTCGGCGGAAACTACTTCCAGAAGAAGAAGTAGCGGGCGAGGCACCGTTCACGAACCAAACAGATTCGCCAGTGGCGGCTTTCTCGCGAGGCTGACCTTTCTTCGTGCCGATACGGGGTATACTTGATCCGTTCATCCGGATGAATGGATCAATCATCCCTGATCCTGATGCCGACCCTTTTCTGGTGGTGACTCCTGCCCATGCCCAGTCTCTTCCTCGACCATCTTGCCCGCCGAACGCTCGTCTTTGACGGGGCCATGGGCACCTCGCTGCACGACCGCGATCTGGACATCGAACGCGACTACCACGGCTGCGAGAACTGCACGGATCTGCTCGTCCGCACGAGGCCCGACGTGGTCGGGTCGATCCACGAGGCGTTTCTCGAAGTGGGGGCCGACGCGATCGAGACGGACACCTTCGGCGCCAATCCGCTGGTGCTTGGCGACTTCGATCTGTCGGCTGAGGCGTTTGAGCTGAACAAACTCGGCGCGGAGGTCGCGCGGGATGCAGCGGCTCGGTTTTCCAGTGCGGACAAGCCTCGGTTTGTGATCGGGTCGATGGGCCCGGGCACAAAGCTCGTGACGCTGGGCAACACGACGTGGGAGACCTTGCTCGCGTCGTACACGGTGCAGGCGAAGGGATTGCTCGCGGGCGGTGTGGATGCGTTTCTCATCGAGACGTGCCAGGATCTTTTGCAGGTGAAGTGCGCGGTGAACGCGTGCCTCGCGGCTCTCGACGCGGCGGGCAAGTCGACGGACGACGTGCCCATCATGGTGAGCGTCACGATCGAGACCACCGGGACGATGCTGCTGGGCACGTCGATCGAGGCGGCGGTCTCGGCGCTGCGTCGGTATCCGATCGCGTCACTCGGGATCAACTGCGCGACGGGGCCGGTCGAGATGGCTGAGCACGTTCACTATCTCGGCAAGCATTGGGACCGCCCGGTGTCGGTGATCCCGAACGCGGGGTTGCCGATTCTGGTCGAGGGACGGACGGAGTATCCGCTCGGGGCGCAGGCGTTTACAGAATCGCTCTTGAAGTTCGTCGAGCGCGACGGCGTGCGCATCGTCGGCGGGTGCTGCGGCACGACGCCCGAGCACATCCGGCTGCTCGTCGAAGCGGTCGAGCGCAGCGGGCACGCGTCGGCACAGTCGGCTCGAACAGTCGTCTCCCCCGGCGCCGGCTGCACGTCGCTCTATTCGCCGACCGATTACCGGCAGGACACGTCGTTTCTCATCATCGGCGAGCGGATGAATGCGTCGGGATCGCGTAAATTCAAGCGATTGCTCGAGGCGGAGGACTTTGACGGCATCGTGTCGCTCGCACGCGAGCAGGTGCGCGACGGGTCGCACGTGCTGGACATCAACGTGGACTACGCAGGAAGGGACAACGCGGCGGACATGGCCGAGGTCGTGCGGCGGGTGGCGACGCAGGTCGATGCGCCGCTCATGCTCGATTCCACGCAGTCGGCGACGATCGAGGCGGGCCTTCGCCACGCGCCGGGCAAGTGCATCATCAACTCGGCAAACTTCGAGGACGGCGAAGACAAGTTCGACGCGATCTGTTCGCTCGCCAAAACCTACGGCGCGGCGCTCGTCATCGGCACGATCGACGAGGATCAAGAGGCGGCCATGGCGCGCACAGCGGACCGCAAGTTCGAAATCGCGGCGCGTGCGATCGAACGCGCGACGCAGGTCCACGGACTCGCGGTTGACGATCTGTTCATCGACCCGCTGGTCCTGCCGATCAGCACGGGCATGGAGGAGGATCGGCGAAGCGCGCTCGCACTCATCGAGGGCACGCGCCGCATCACCGAGGCGTACCCGCAGGTGCAACTCACGTGCGGCCTGTCGAATGTGAGCTTCGGGCTGCGCCCCGCGGCGCGGGTTGTGCTCAACTCGGTCTTTCTGGATGAGCTTGTGAAGGCGGGGATGACCAGCTCGATCGTACACGCCAGCAAGATTGTTCCGCTGGCCAAGATCGATGAGGCCCAGTTGCGCGCGGCCCACAACCTCATCCATGACCGCCGGGCTGAATCGCTCGGCGGGACGGGTCTGCCCGAGGAGATTGCCAGCAGGGCGGACTCGGCGGACGGACCGTTCGATCCATTGTCCGCGTTCATAGAGTTGTTCAGGGATGTCCAGAGCGTAGCCGAAACCAAGGTGGACCTCAGCACGCTTCCACTCGAGGAGCGACTGCGCCTGCACATCATTGACGGGGAAAAGGAAGGGCTGTCGGCCACAATTGACGAGGCGCTGAGCAAGTATCCGCCTCTTGAAATCATCAACGACCACCTGCTCGACGGCATGAAGACCGTGGGCGAGTTGTTCGGATCGGGGCAGATGCAGCTCCCGTTTGTGCTCCAGTCGGCAGCGGTTATGAAGCAATCGGTCGCGCAGATCGAGCCACACATGGAAAAGGAGGTCGGCCAGACCAAGGGGACGATCGTGCTGGCGACGGTCAAGGGCGATGTCCACGACATCGGCAAGAATCTCGTCGATATTATTCTGTCGAACAACGGGTTCACGGTGCACAACATCGGGATCAAGCAGCCCCTGTCGAACATTCTCGCGGCGGCGCGCGAGCACAACGCCGATGCGATCGGCCTCTCGGGGTTGCTCGTCAAGAGCGTGATGGTGATGGAGGACAACCTCAAGGAGCTCAACGAGGAGAAGATCACGACGCCGATCCTGCTGGGCGGGGCGGCATTGACGCGGCATTACGCCGAGGGTCATTTGCGCCGCATTTACGAGGGCTCGGTCTACTACGGCAAGGACGCGTTCGAGGGTCTGAGCGTGATGAACTGCATCGCCGACAAGACGACGGCGAAGATTGACGAGCAGGTTGAGGCGAGGCTGACCAAGCGTGCAGCGGCAGAACGAACGATCGCGGCGAGCGAGGCGAGTCGTGCGAACGCTTCTGGCACGGGCGACGTTGCGGTGCTCGAGCGCAGCACGGTGGCGACGGATATCGCGGTGCCCATCCCGCCGTTCTGGGGCAGTCGCGTGGTTAAACGTGTGCCGTTGAGCGACATCTATCCGTTCATCAACACCATCGCGCTCTTTCGCGGACAGTGGCAGTTCAAGAAGGGGAAGCAGACCGACGCCGAGTACAAGGAGTTGATCGCCGGGACTGTCAAGCCGATCTTTGAACGCCTCAAGGACGAGGGGCAAACGGTGCTCACGCCCAAGGTCGTCTATGGCTACTTTCCCTGCCAGAGCGATGGCGACGATCTGATCGTGTATGACGCTGAGGACCACGACCGCGAGATCGAAAGGTTCACGTTTCCGCGTCAAGCGGCCAAGAAACGCCTCTGCATCAGCGATTACTTCCGCCCGGTTTCCCAGGCAGGCGACATCAGTTCCTCCGCCGAGAAGGACGTCGTCGCGTTTCACTGCGTCACCATGGGCCCCGAGGTCAGCGTCGCGGCGCAGAAACTGTTCAAGGCGGACAACTACACCGAGTATCTCTACCTGCACGGGCTCGGGGTCGAGTCGGCCGAAGCGCTGGCCGAGCTCTGGCACAAGCGCATCCGCCAGGAACTGGGCATCGGCACCGACGACAGCCCGCGCATCGGCGAGCTGTTCACGCAGCACTACCGCGGCAGCCGCTACAGCTTCGGCTACCCCGCCTGCCCCGAGCTGGCGGACCAGGACAAGCTCTTCCGCCTGCTCGATCCATCGCGCATCGGCTGCGAGCTGACCGAGAACTGGCAGATGGATCCGGAGCAATCAACAAGCGCGCTCATCGTCCACCATCCCGAGGCGAAGTACTTCGGTCTCTAGCTCCGAGGTAGGTCGGATCTCCGAGCCGACTGAGGTGGGTTAGCTCTCCGAGCTGACATTCCGGATTTCAACGCGAAGGCCGCGAAGAGCGCGAAGGGGTGGGGGCGTGAGGCGGGTTCGTGTAGACTCGGGCCGAGGGGCGTATGCTTCTTGGAACCATGCTCGCGCGAAGCGCGTGAACATGCCACACAGGCGGACTGG
>JADFOF010000227.1 GCA_022563015.1 Planctomycetota bacterium | reverse complement strand
ATGCGCATGGTCGAGGTCAGTGTCACGCCGGCCGCCAGCAGGTCCGCCTCGGTGATCTTGTGTGTGCGCCAGCCCAGGCCGCCGCTGGTTTCGTGGCGCACGATCTCGGTCCACGCGCCGACGCCGTTGTTGCTGTTGATCTCTACGAGCAGGCGATCCACGCCGGCCGGGTTGGTCATGTTCAGGAAGTAGTCGTAGCTGATGGTCACGCCACCGGCGGACATGTCCAGCGTGGGCGAGGTCAGCCTCACGGCGCCGTCGTCCACGTCGGTGTTGCCGAGTGTGTTCTCGGTGAGGAAGCACTGGCCGCTGCCGTCGGAGTCGGAGATGGGGTCGTACGGCCAAGTGGGATCATTGACGGGCACGCCGCGCTCCCAGTCGCCTGTCGTCGCGCCGAGATTCTCGGCTGTCCAGCCCGTGTTCTGCTCGAAGTTGTCGTGGAAGAGGAGCGTGATGCCGGTGGCGCTGACGGCCTGGTGGCTCACGCCCGGTGCGCCGGGCGGATCCGTGAAGAGCACACCGGTTGTGGTCTCGGCGCTCACGTAGTAAGAGATGACTGTCGGGCACTCCACGGCCGGGAAGACCGCGTCGTAGACGTTCGGTGAAACCGTCTGCATCGGGATACTGACGAAGCCGGCGCCGGTGTCGTAATGGAGCATCCCCGTCCCGGGCTGAGGCCTGATGGTGCAGGCGGCGGCGAATGAGACTTCAACGCGCATGGTCGTGCCGCCGCTCGGGTCGATCAGCTCCGGGCGCCCGTTCGGATAGTCGAAGCTCAGCACCCCGCCGCCGACGGCGAGAGCCGCGGAAGGATCGACAATGAACAGCCCGGCGGACCCGTCGTTGACGATCACCGTGCCGCTCGGGAAGAAGGGGTAGACGCCCCAGGCGCCCGAGAAACCTGAGTTGTTGTTGGCCGGGAACGTGTCGTAAAACCCGACCTCGATGGGATTGGCTGGATCGCAGGCGTCGAAGACGCGCAGCCCGCTGGTGTAGTTGGCCTCGAAGATGAAGCCGTCCTTGATGAACAGGTTGTGGTTGGTCGAGGCCAGGCCGTTGGTGAAGGTGTTGACGTGCACGGGGTTTGACAGGTCTGAGATATCAAAGACGATGGTCCGCGATGGCGACGATTCATCGTCCACGTAGATGTACTGCAGATCCTCGGTCCATCCCTGGTGGGAGAAGGACAAACTCGGGTAGCCGCTGAGCGAGATGAGGAACGGGTTGGACTTGTTGGTGACGTCAACGATTCCCATCCCCGATCCGCCGGCGAATGCGAACATGATCTCGCGACCGGCGTATTGGCCGCTGGTATACGTGACCACCTGGGCGTCGTGCCACCCGGACCCGGTGCCGACCCGCACCGGATTTGCAGGGTCAGACAGATCGAAGATGGCGCCGCCGGCCAGGTACATGAACCCGCTGTCCGTGTCAATGACCACGTTGTGGCTGCTGGAGGGTGAGGAGATCGTTCTGGTCAGCGTGACCACGCCGCTGTCGATGTTGCCCAGGTCGATGACCTGGATGCCGCTGCCACACTCGGTGACGACGTAGGCGTAGTGGTCGTAGGTCCTGATGTCGCTCCAGGTGCAGCCGCTGTGGGCGACCTGTCCGAGCGTGACCGGGTTCCTCGGATCGGTGATCTCGATGAAGACGGTTGCGCCACTGGTGCCCTTGAGGGCGTACTCGCGTCCTGATGGCGAGACGTAGCCCCAGCAGTCGTTGCCGCCGCCGGGCACCTGGCCGAGCAGCTCGACGTTGCGGGCGACCTGTGCGTGTGCGGGCGGCGCAGCGAGGGCGATCATCCCAAGGCCGAGCACAGAGACAGCGAATCGGGGGTACTGAGACCACATGGCCGAACTATCGCGCAGTTTCATATCTTCATCCTCTCGTCTTTGTTCACAACCGGATCCAAACACAGGATACAAGGAAAGCCCGCACGGGACAGGGTTTCCCGGCCTTGTGTGCGGATTTTTTTTCATTTCTTCCAAGCGTCGCGACGGGGCTTCGATTCGTTTGGCCGACGTTTGGAATCCAGACACGTGCGGCTGATAAGGCGCGGCTACGGGCACCCGCCCACGAAGGCGTTCTGGAAGCAGAGGAAGTCGAAGATGTCGCAGGCGGGGGCGGGATCGCAGTCGCACGCGTAGGACTCGCCGAGCACGAAACTGTTCTGGAAGCAGAGGAAGTCGAAGATGTCGAGGACATCGTCGTCGTCGCAGTCGGGGTAGCACCAGTTCAGCTCGAGCAGCACGACGTCCCGGAGCTCGTCGATGAGGGCCAGGTCTGCGCGGTGGTCGTTGTCGAGATCGACGATAATCGCACACGACGCTGAGGAGGGCGCGGCGATGATCTGGTCGAGTGTGAAGACACCAGAACCGTCGTTGGTGTAGATCCGCCAGTCGCCGGAGAAGCTGGAGACGATCCAGTCAAGGTCCCCGTCGCCATCGAGATCACCCACGTCTGTGGAGATTGGAAAGGACATGCCTGTGTAGGTGGTCGCCGAAGTGAGAGTGCCCGCGCCGTCCCCGAACAGGATTGTCCCGGTGTTGTTCGAGCTGTTGGCGGTTGCGACATCAACGGTGCCGTCGCCGTTGAGATCCCCACAGGCGTTGAGCACCCAGATGCTCCCGACGGCGTTGAACTGCGAGGCGTGGGTGAAGGTCCCGTCGCCGTTGCCGGTGAGGATGTGTACGTCGCGGCTGGATCGAGCGCCGACGACGAGGTCGAGGATGCCGTCGCTGTTCATGTCGGCGGCCGCCAACCCCCATTCGGCGGCCCCGCCACCCTCGAAGAAGATCGCGGGCGAGAAGACGCCGGCCCCATCGTTGATGAGCAGCGACATATTGCTGCTGTTGGCGTTGGTGTTGACGATGTCCAGGTCGCCGTCGCCATCAACATCGAGCACGACGATCCCGCGGGGCAGGAGCCCGACCGGGATGATCTGCTGTGGGTCGAACGTGCCGTCGCCGCGCCCGCGCAGCACGGAGACCGTATTCGTGTTGAGATTCGCGACGCAGATGTCGGTGATCCCGTCGCGGTCAAAGTCGGCCGGCTCGGATGGGCTGGCGCGGTCCTGGACGGGAGATGGCGGCGTGAGGAAGTCGTGAAACAGACCGGTCCCATCCGCCTTGTTCAGGAAGACGCGCAGATCAGCGGTGTCCTCGTTGACGATGGTCAGGTCTGCCCAGCCGTCGTGATTCACGTCCGCGGCGACGCCGCCGTAGGCCCGGCTGCCCTGAGCGGGCGTCGTTCGCGTCGAGAGCGAATCGATCCGGCGGAAGTCCATCCGGGCCGACTTGGAGCGGGTCATGAACCGGTAGGAATAGCCCCCCGATCGCATCGGCGAGGTGTCGGCCGCGACAAGATCGTGCGAGAGTATGACCATGACCTGTTCGGCAGCGAAGAAGTCTCGGTCGGGGGTGAGCGTGACCGTACGGTCGCCGTTGGAGAAACTGAACGTGCCCGAGACCGCACCGCTCCAGTGCGCAAAGGCCCAGAAGCTGAGGTCGGTGACGGAGGCTCGGTCCACCGGGCGGTCGAAGTGTACGACGATCGGCGCGTTTCTCGGGCCGAGCACGTTCGGCGTCGGCTCGACACCGACGACCGTAAGTTGGGCCGCGCCGGCCGTGGCCGCGGCGAGGAGAATCGCGATTTGCACGTTCAAGAGATGTCTCATGGACTCGCTCCTGTCATTTGATCAATCGTCTACGGGCCCGCCGTGGGTGGATCTATGGGCACCCGGCCACGAAGGCGTTCTGGAAGCAGAGGAAGTCGAAGATGTCCAGCTCGCCTGCCGTCGCAGTCGGCGTAGCAGGGCTGGTCGAGCTGAAACTCGCCCGCGAGCGCGTTCTGGCCCTCCATCCCGACGATGCTGCGCCGCGTGAGCAGCACGCCGCCCTTGGTCCACTGCTCGAACGTGCCCCGTTGGCCGCGGTCGTGCAGCCAGAGCGTGCCGTCGGCGTGGTCGAGCGCGAGCGCCATGTTCCGTTCGTGTCCGACGTTGATCGATCGCAGCACGGTTCCGCGCATGTCGTACTCGACCACGGTGGTCGTGCCGCTGAACTGCGAGACCCAGAGCGAGTCGTTGGTCGGGTCGTAGGTGACGGCGCCGATGCCGCCGGCGTCGAAGAGGATGATCGGCGAGGTCCAGTTGGAGTCGTAGCGTGCGACGGTCCCGCCCGAATCGATCGCAAAGTTTTCGGTTCCGCTGGTCGTGCCGTCCCAGCAGCGCGATTGCCCGATGGGATGTGTGTAGCGGGAGCCCAGATCGCCGCCGAAGAGGTCGTACTCCGCCCCGTCGTCCCCTTCGTTGGCGCCCATGGTGCGGATGGTCTGGTTGATGGCCAGCGGGTATTGATACCGTGCGGAGTTGACGGCGACACCCCACGAGCGGATGAGTTGGCCGTCCTGAATGACGCTGAATGTGGACTGATCGCCGGAAAAAACGATGTATTCGCTCACCTGAGCGGCGGCGCTGTTGGCAAAGCCACCAAGCGCTAAACTCCCCGCGATCAACGCGGCGATCCGAAAACGACAATCAACAGTGTTCATGAGCATCTCTTTTCTCCTTCTGATTCAATGAGCATACCAGATGCTGGGG
>JADFOF010000226.1 GCA_022563015.1 Planctomycetota bacterium | reverse complement strand
GGCTCCAAAGCCCGCCCGCTCCTGGCCGTGCGCTTTCTTGAGCCGGCCGGTGAGCGTGCCGATGCGCGGGCCGACCTCCTTGGCCAGCGCGTTCTGGCCTGCCCGCGCCTCCTGCTGCTCGTGCCGGAGCGTGCGCCGCTGCTCGTCCAGCGCCAGCAGGCGGTCGATGTCCACACAGACGCCCTTGCTGGCGCACCCGTCCTTGAATCGCTGCGGGTTATCCCGGAGGCGTCTGAGATCAATCATCGGCGTGAAGTGTAGCCGAGGCGGCTGAAACCGGGACCACACGGGCCGCTACACTACTATTCAGCGAGGAATCTATGCCCGATCTTGTGCTCAAACCGAACGGATGGCAGGGTCGCGTGGTGCGTCTGACCGACCAGCCGGTGACGATCGGTCGCCACCCGGACAACACCATCCGCATCAAGGACGACCGGGCCAGCCGATTCCACTGCGTGATCGAGGACGACGGCCACGGCCGCCACGTGGTGCGGGACCTGGAATCGCGCAACGGCACGAAAGTCAACAGCATCCGGATCGACCGGGTCTTTCTCGAGGAGGGCGACCTGCTGCGGATCGGAACCCACGAGTTCGTCATCCACGAGGTGCAGCAGAAGGAGCCACCCAAAGCCAGGGGCAAGTCGTCGTCGTCCAACGCCAAAAAAAAGCCCGCGTGGGAGAAGGATCTCGAAGAGTTGCTCGACACGCTCCCGCCCCAGGGCGAGGTCGAGCGGGACATCACTCTGATCAACGCCAGCGGCCGGGATTCGATCGCGCTCGAGGGCGACGGGCTGGGCCCACGGGCGTTGACGCTGCTGCACCAGATCGCCTCCAAGTGCCGGGCCACCGACATCCACATCGAACCCAGGAGCGAGTCGTACAACGTGCGCATGCGCGTGGACGGCCAGATGGTGCCCATCGTCGAGATCGAGACCGAGGCGGGAGCGCTGGTCATGGGCCTGGTGAAGACCGCGTGCGCGGTCGCCAAGGTGGCACGCGACGCGGTCGTGGACGGGCACTACTCGATCAGGTTCCCCGATCGGCGTGTCGAGATACGCGCCAGCTTCACGCCCGCGATGCAGGGCTCCAAGCTCGTGCTCAGGCTGCTCGACCGGCGGACCAGCCCGCATTCGATCGACGATCTCGGCCTGGCGCCCTACATGCGCAAACGCGTCCAGCGGATTGTCGAGCAGGATCACGGGCTGCTGCTGGTGTGCGGGCCCACCGGATCGGGCAAGACCACGACCCTCTACAACTGCCTGCGCGAGATCGACCGCGAGGCCAAGAACGTCATCACCATCGAGGACCCCGTCGAGTACACCATCGAGGGCGTGACGCAGATCCCCATTGACGAGGTCAAGGGCAACACGTTCGGCACGCTCCTGCGCTCGGTGTTGCGCCAGGATCCGGACGTGATCCTCGTGGGCGAGATCCGCGATCAGGAGACCGCCAGGACCGCGACCCGGGCTGCGATGACCGGCCACGTCGTGCTCACGACCGTGCACGCCAAGGACTCGATCTCGTCCATCTTTCGTCTGCTGGACCTGGGCATCGAGCCGTACCTCGTCGCCAACTCGCTGGACATGGTGCTCGCGCAGCGGCTGGTGCGGGTGTTGTGCCCGACGTGCCGACGGTCGGTGCCGATCCCGCCCAGCGCCGTGACCAGGCTGGGGCGGTTTCTGGGCGGCAAGACCACATCCTACGTGCCGACCGGGTGCAACAAGTGCCTGCGGACGGGGTACCGCGGTCGCCGGGCGATCTTCGAGCTGCTCGACGTCAACGACGAGCTGCGCGACGTGATCCTGACCCAGCCGTCGATCCAGGCCATGAAGCGCGTCATCGAGGCCGGCCTGTTCACAACCCTGGCACAGTCTGGATGGAAGCTGGTGGCACAGGGCGAGACGTCGCTGGAAGAGATCGACCGCGTGGCCGGGCAGGGGTAGCGCGGCTTCAACCAACGCGCCGCGTCCGCACTTGGACCGACGCCCGGACCAATGACGAGCCCTTCGCGCGAGCGAAGAGTGTTGTGAAACCGACACGCCCAACACTCTGTGCTCGCGCCCAGGGCTCGTACACAACGGACGCCGAGTCTGAGCCCGGACGCCGAGTCTGAGCCCGCTGCGGGCGAAGGCTCGGATCACGCGCGTACGGATGTTCTCGAAGATATCCGAGCCTTCGCTCCGCTCAGACTCGGCGTCCTGCACACGTCCCGCTTCGCCATCGATCGAGCACGGGCCGGCGCGACCCGCTCCCACAGCCTCGTGACGCCCTTTGCGTGCCCCGGAGATCGACGCTACCCTAGCTGACATGCCGACACTGCTCATCACCGGCGTCAGCGGGATGCTCGGGTGGACGTTCTCGCTCGAGGCGGCGGAACGCTTCGACGTGGTCGGCACGTTCTGCTCGCACCCGGTCGAGATGGGGCACGGGAAGATCCTGGCCCTGGACATCTGCGATGCCGACGCCGTGCGAGCCACGCTCGAAGACGTGGCGCCCGACGTGGTCGTGCACCTGGCGGCGATCTCGAACACCAACGCGTGCGAGCGTGTGCCGGCGTTGTCCCGGCGTGTGAACCTCGAGGCGTCGTTGACACTCGCGGAGCTGTGCGCACGCCGGGAGATACCGCTCGTGTTCTCGTCCAGCGATCTGGTCTTCGCCGGCGACAAGCCGCCCTACGCCGAGGACGACGAACCGCAGCCGAGCAATGTCTACGGCATGCACAAGGCGGGTGCGGAGCGCGGCATCCGGGACGTGCACGAGTCGGCGGCGATCTGTCGTCTGCCGCTGCTGTTCGGCCCGCCGAGCCCGGCGTACCCGGCATCGCGCGGGTCGTTCATGCAGGGATGGCTCGAAACGTTGCGCCGCGGCGAGCCGTTGAACCTCTTCGTGGACGAGTTCCGCACGCCCGTCAGCGCCCGCGACGCGTCGCAGGGACTCTTGTTGATCGTGGACGAGCTGCTCGCCCGGCGCCAGGTCGCCACCATGCACCTGGGCGGGCCCGAACGGCTCTCACGCTACGACTTCGGCCTGCTCATGTGCGACGCCTTCACACTGCCGCGCGATCTGATCAACCCGTGCGCACAGGTGGACGTGCACATGGACGCCGCCAGGCCCAAGGACGTCTCGCTCTCGAGCGAGCGGGCACGGGCCCTGGGGTTTGATCCGATGCCGATCATTGAAGGCCTGGGTTTGATCTCCAAGATCGCCTGACCGCGTCATTGCGGCGGGCACGATCCAGCACGCCTTCAGATCATACGGATCACATGTGATCCACATGACGTTCTTGATCCCGCGCACCCGACGACGGGCGCCGCTGGCGGCCGGCCCGCCAGTGCTGTAGAGCATCGACGGTTTGCGTAAAGTCCTGGGCGCAAGCTATGATGTCTCGCCATGCACACTTCAGGTAAGAACGACGCTCAGAGTTGCCCCGCATCGGTCCTTGATCTCGTCGCACGTTTCGACCTGCACTCCGGAACATACAAGCAGCAGACATACAACGAGACGCAAGTCCGCCGCGAGTTCATCGATCCGCTGTTCAAGGCGTTAGGCTGGGACATTGACAACGAAGGAGGCAACGCCGAGGCCTACAAGGACGTCATCCACGAGGACGCCATCAAGATCGGCGGCTCCACCAAAGCCCCCGACTACTGCTTCCGGATCGGCGGTGTCCGCAAGTTCTTCGTCGAGGCAAAGAAACCCGCCGAGGACATCAAACAGAAACGCGAGCACGCCTACCAGCTCCGCCGCTACGCCTGGTCCGCCAAGCTCCCGCTGTCGATCCTGACCGACTTCGAAGAGCTCGCCGTCTACGACTGCCGCGTCCAGCCCGTTCGATCCGACAAGGCCAGCGCGGGCCGCGTGCTCTACTTCCGTTACGACGAATACCCCCAGCGCTGGGACGAGCTGGTGTCGATCTTCTCACGCGAAGCGATTCTCAAAGGCTCGTTCGACAAGTTCGCCGAATCCTCCAAGCGCAAGCGCGGGACTGCCAGATCGACCAGCTCGTCTACGAGCTCTACGGCCTCACCGACGATGAAATCCGTATCGTCGAGGAGGCGACGACGTGACGCCACCGTTTTCATCCAAGGATGACAAGGGAGTTGTCAACACACCCGAGACCCACTGACACGATGGCACGCAAACGCAAGAAAGTCGATCGACGAAGGACAATCAACCATAAGCCACGGGTCAGGTTTCCAACTTTGCGACGCCTCTATGTCGACGCGCGCGCCCGTGCCAAGCGAGAGTATCCGACTATTCTCGGGATTCACGAGTGCGCGCCTCGCGTGTACCGCCAGCCGCCCGATGAGCTGTTTCGCTGTTTCGGATACGAGGATCATCAGCAGCGGTTCTGGGACATCGACAAGGAGGATTACATCGAGCATGCTCGGAGCGAAGGGAACTTCTCGGGCCAGGTCGCGATTCTATCGGATGGGCACCAGGATCGACCTGTAGTGTTCATTATGCGGCCAGCGGAGATGCGGAATCGCGACCACGCGCACGGCTGGATGATGGGAGTGCTATTCCACGAGTTAGGCCATGTCGATGACATCACCCGCGGCTTGCATATTCGCGTCGATACTTGTGTGGATATCACCGCAGCAGAGGAGCATGCTCACCGTTACGCCTGT
>JADFOF010000225.1 GCA_022563015.1 Planctomycetota bacterium | reverse complement strand
GCGGTCGAGGTCGAGCCGGCGACGCACGCCGATTGGCTCAAGGAGATCGACGTGCTCCGCGAGGAGCACCCGTTCGTCATGCCCGAGTCGGACGCGTTGCTGCCGCAGTACGTCATCCACGAGCTCTGCGAGGCCACGGACGGCCGCGCCATCGTCGTCACCGGCGTCGGCCAGCACCAGATGTGGGCGGCGCAGCACTACGTGTTCAAGGAGCACAACTCGTGGATCACCTCGGGTGGGCTCGGCACGATGGGCTTCGAGGTCCCGGCGGCCATGGGCGCCGCCTTCGCGCAGCCTGAGCGAGCGGTCTGGAGCATCGCCGGCGACGGCGGCTTCCAGATGACGTTCTCGGAGCTGGCGACGATCGCCGAGCACAACGTGCCGGTGAAGTTCGCCATCATCAACAACAACTCGCTGGGCCTGGTGCGCCAGCTCCAGGACCTCTTCTACGACCGCAACCGCGTGGCGGTCGAGTATTCGGGGAACCCGGACTTCGTGAAGCTCGCCGAGGCCTACGGCATCTGGGCGGTCCGCGTGACCGAGCGGGCGGGCGTGCGCGCGGCCATCGACGAGGCTGCGGCGGTGGACGGCCCGGCGATCATCGACTTCCGCGTGGAGCGGGAGGAGAACGTCTACCCGCACGTGCCCGCCGGCGGCAGCGTGTTCGAGATGATCGAAGGCCCAGCGCCCGAGGACGCCCCCGCATGGCGCAAGTAGAGACGCACACCATCACCGCGCTGGTTCAGGACCGCCCGGGCGTGCTCGCGCGCATCGCGGGCATGTTCAGCCGGCGCGGCTTCAACATCTCCAACCTCGCCGTCGGCCACAGCGAGACGCCGGGCCTCTCGCGCATGACGTTCGTCGCCGAGGGCGACGAGTGGGTCGTCGAGCAGGTCATGAAGCAGCTGTACAAGCTGATCGACGTCGTGCAGGTCTACGACATCACGGCGGAGAACATCGTGCTGCGCGAGCTGGCCCTGCTGAAGGTGCGCTCGACCGCCGAGAGCCGGCCGGAGATCATGCAGATCGTCGACATCTTCCGGGCGAATATCGTGGACGTGGCCAAGGACGCGCTGGTGATCGAGGTCACCGGCGACGAGGACAAGGTCGACGCGCTGATACAGCTGCTCCAGCCCTTCGGGCTCAAGGAGGTCATGCGCACGGGGCGCATCGCCATGAGCCGCGGCGCCAACACCACCGGCCCGCGCAAGGGCGTCAAGGACGCGGTCAACCAGAGCGCTCCGGACACGGAGGTCGTGCCCTAGCGCGAGGCGTGCAGAGATCCAAGAACGGTTGAGGGGAGGCGCAATGACGGCAACGGTGTACTACGACAAGGATGCCGACAAGACCCGGCTCGACGGCAAGCGGGTGGGCATCATGGGCTACGGCAGCCAGGGCCACGCCCACGCCCTCAACCTGCGCGACAACGGCGTCGACGTCGTGGTCGGCCTCCAGGCGGCCAGCAAGAGCAGGGAGAAGGCCGAGGCCGAAGGGCTGCGCGTGACGTCGGCCGCCGAGGTGGCGAAGGAGTCCGACGTCATCATGGTCCTGGTGCCGGACACGGTCCAGGGGGCGCTCTACAAAGAGGCCATCGAGCCGAGCATCGACAGCTCCAAGACGCTGATGTTCGCCCACGGCTTCAACATCCACTACAAGGAGATCGTGCCGCCGCCCGACGTGGACGTGTCGATGATCGCCCCCAAGGCGCCCGGCCACCGGATGCGCGAGGTGTTCGTCGGCGGCTCCGGCGTGCCGTCGCTCGTCGCCATCCACCAGGACCCGTCCGGGAACGCGCTGGCCAACGCGCTGGCGTACGGGTGGGGCGTCGGCAGCATGCGCGCGGGCATCGTGGCCACGACGTTCAAGGAGGAGACGGAGACGGACCTCTTCGGCGAGCAGACGGTGCTGTGCGGGGGCGTGACGAGCCTCGTGAAGAATGCCTTCGAGATTCTCGTCGAGGCCGGCTATCAGCCGGAGATCGCCTATTTCGAGGTCTTCCACGAGATGAAGCTGATCGTCGACCTCATGTACGAGGGCGGGCTCACCTACATGCGCTACTCGATCAGCGACACGGCCGAGTGGGGCGACTACATGGCCGGAAAGAAGGTCATCGGGCCAGAATCGCGTGCGGCGATGAAGACGATCCTTGCGCGGATCCAGGACGGCAGCTTTGCCAAGGAGTGGGTCGAAGAGGACGCCAGGGGCCGCCCGAACATGAAGGCCGCCCGTGAAAGGGAATCGACCCAGCAGCTCGAGACCGTCGGGGCGCGCTTGCGCGAGATGATGCCCTGCGTCGACGACAAGAAGCCCTCATAGGACGACTGACAAGCGCCTTGAACATGGATCTCCTTAGCCAGGGTGCACGAAGGACGAAGCGAAACATGTACGAGCAGAGTTTCGATCCGCGGCACAAGAGCCGCACGATCACGGAGGGCGCCGACAAGACCGCCAACCGCGCGATGCTCCGCGCGATGGGTCTCGGCGACCAGGACATGAAGAACCCCTGGGTCGGCGTCGCGACCGTCTGGAGCGAGGCGACGCCGTGCAACGTGAACCTCGACGAACAGGGCCGTGCCGTGGCGGACTTCGTGAACGCCGCCGGTGCGACCGCGCGGCTGTTCAATACGATCTCAGTCAGCGACGGCATCGCGATGGGGCACGAGGGGATGAAGGCCTCGTTAGTTTCGCGCGAGGTCATCGCCGACTCGATCGAGCTGATGATGCGTGCCCATTGCTATGACGCGCTCGTTTGTGTCGCGGGCTGCGACAAGAGCCTGCCCGGGATGTTGATGGTGATGGCGCGGCTCAACGTGCCGAGCGTGTTCCTCTATGGTGGAACGATCATGCCTGGACGCCACCGCGGCAAGGACGTGACGGTCCAGGACGCTTTTGAGGCCGCGGGCGCCTACGCCGCAGGGACGATCGACGATGAGGAGTTGCACGCCGTCGAGTGCGCCGTCTGCCCAGGCGCCGGGGCCTGCGGCGGACAGTACACCGCCAACACGATGGCCTGCGTCGCCGAGGCTCTGGGTATGGCCGTGCCGGGCTCGTCCGCTCCTCCTGCGACGATCGGGGAAGACCGCACCCGAGTCCAAGAACTGACGGCGATGACGATCGTCGACCTCTTGCGCTCGGGCGTTCTTCCGCGCGACATTTTGACCAAGGAAGCCTTCGAGAACGCGATCGCAGTTTCGGCCGCGACCGGCGGTTCGACCAACGTCGCTCTGCACATTCCGGCGATCGCCCACGAAGTCGGGCTCGAAGTGACGTTCGAAGACATCGAGCGCGTTAGCGACCGCACACCGACCCTCGCCGACCTCCGGCCGGGAGGAAAGTTCGTCGCACTGGACCTCTATAGGGCAGGCGGCGTGCCCTCGGTCTTGCGAGCCCTGCTCGACGCAGGCTGTCTTCATGGCGAATGCGTCACTGTGACAGGCAAGACCATCGCCGAGAACCTCGCAGGAGTGAGCGTGCCGGACGGGCAGAGCGTCGTTCGCAAGCACGACGACCCTGTCGCACCGAACGGAGGCTTTGCCATTGTGCGCGGCAACCTCGCCCCCGAAGGAGGGGTTGTCAAAACGACTGGCGTCGAGAAACTCCGACACACGGGCCGGGCGCGTGTGTTCGACTGCGAAGAGGACGCTATGGCGGCCGTGCAGAGGCGCGAGATCAAGGCTGGGGACGTCGTCGTGATCCGCTACGAAGGACCGAAAGGTGGGCCGGGGATGCGGGAGATGCTCGGGGTGACTGCGGCGATCGTCGGGCAAGGGCTCGGCTATGACATCGCACTGCTCACGGACGGTCGGTTCTCAGGTGCGACTCACGGACTCATGGTCGGTCACGTCGGTCCGGAAGCCTACGAGGGTGGCCCGATCTCGCTCTTGCAAGATGGCGATCTAGTGACCGTTGATGCGGCGAGAGGGGAACTGTCCGTCGAACTGTCGGACGAGGTGCTCGCCGCCCGGAAGGCCGATTGGGAGCGTCCGAAGGTACAGCTTGGGGGCGGACTCGAAAAGTACCGCAGGCTCGTCGGCCCTGCGCACAAGGGAGCCGTGACCGGATGCCCGGTGACCTAGCTAATCATAGTCTGTGTTGATCGAAACCTCCTTCCACTCGGCAAAGTCCTTCTTCATCTCGTCGATCTTCTCGTGCGCCCACTCGTAGGCGTCCGGCCCGAGCAAGAGCCGCAACGGCGGGTCGTTACTCTCCACGACTTTGATCATCGCGAGGCACGCTTTGACCGGGTCGCCAGTCTGAGTCCCGTGAATCTCCTCGTACTTTTTGATCGAGTTCTCGGTCGTCTCCTTGTACGGCCCGTCCTCGACTTTCGGAAGCCCGAGCGACCGCCCGGAGAAGTCCGTGCGGAACCGACCGGGCTCGATGAGCGTCACCTTGATTCCGAACCCCTCGACCTCTTGTGCCAGCGCCTCGCTGATCGCCTCCACCGCGTGCTTGGTCGCGCAGTACATTCCGACGAACGGGAACGACGCCAACCCAGCGATCGAAGATAGGTTCAAAACGTGCCCCGACCCCTGCGCGCGCATGATCGGCAGCACTTCGCTCTGCACCCGCATGAGGCCGAACACGTTGGTGTCGAACTGGCGCTGCGCACGTTCGATGGTGAACTCCTCGATCACG
>JADFOF010000224.1 GCA_022563015.1 Planctomycetota bacterium | reverse complement strand
AACACCCGCACTCCGCCGCGCGAGTTGGCATCGAATGGAGGCCGAGGTTGAACGACTACACCGAACTGCTGGAACGCGACACGTTCACGGCCAAGCCGGACGCTCGCGCGTGGAGCGACAAGGCGGTGCTGGTGACGGGCGGGTGCGGCACCATCGGCACCGCGATCGTGAACAAGATCCGCGACGTGGCGAAGTGCGTCGTGGTGGGCGACCGCAACGAGCGGGCGCTGTTCGACGTGGAGAAGCACGAGAAGGTCGTGCCGATCCTGATGGACGTGACGGAGCCAGAGCATGTGAACAGAGCGTTTGATATGTTCGGCTATGGCGAGGCGCACATCGTCTTTCACTGCGCCGCGTACAAGCACGTGCCCATGATGGAGGAGTATCCAGAGGTGGCGCTGACCAACAACTTCCTGGGCACCAAGCACGTCGTAGACGCCACCGTGTACCGCAGCAGCGCCGCTTTCGTGTTCATCTCGACCGACAAGGCGGCGTCCTGCGCCTGCGTCATGGGCCGCACGAAGCGGCTCGCGGAGGACTACATACAGGCGAAGGCGAGGCAGTGGGTGGGCGGCTCACTGAGCATCGTGCGCTTCGGCAACGTGCTGGGCTCGTCCGGCAGCGTGATCGAGACCTGGGAGCGGCAACTGGAGGCTGGCGAGCCCCTGACGGTCGCCAAGGATTGCAGCCGGTACTTCTGCACCGTGGACGAGGCGGCGTCGCTGGCGATCGGGGCCGCGTTCGGCGGCCGGGGATGCCGCATAATGACGCTGCAGATGGGCGGGCCGATTGAGATGGAGGAGATGGCGCGGCGGTTCCTCAAGATGCGCGGCGCGGAGGATCACGCGGTCGAGATCATCGGCGCCCGCAACGGCGACAGCCCGACCGAGCGGCTGGCGGGCGAGGGCGAGAAGCTGGTCGAGGCGGACGGCGCGCTGGAGGTGGTCAATGACGGGTAAGCAACGTGGTCCCACTCACGTGACAGTAGCGCCGCTTCGTATGCCGCCCTCGTACCTCCAGGGCTGCGACGCGATCATGGAGTACGCGCCCGACGACGCATACGACCTCAGGGCGTGGCTGGCGCAACTCCCGGCGAAGCAGTGCCGCCGTGTGTGGAAGGCCCTGCTGATCGAGCAGTGGCAGGACGTGAATCTGTCGGCCGTGGTCGCGATGCTTGAGGTCGTGGACGACAGGCTGATTTCAGTCGAGAAAGTAGGTGGAAATGGGCTTGCTCACGAACATTAGCCAGGCGTGGCGCGTGCTCGTAACGCGCCGTGACGTGATCGCCGCGACGGTGCGGCCGCAGGAGACGCGCGGCGTACGCTCCAGGCCGAGCGATCTGGACGACGCGCAGCGCGCGCTGCAATACAACCGCTGGGTCAAGATCCTCACCGACCTGACGGCCCAGGCGGTCGCGTCCCGGTCGGTCCGCGTCTACCGCACCCGCCCCGAGTTCAACGGCCGCAGGGGCGTGTGGGAGACGCGGCGGGTTGACCGGCGCGAGCGGGCGCGCCTGAAGGCCGGCCCGCGCTCGGCGGTGCAGAAGTTCGCGGACATGCACGACAACATGGAGGAGATCATCGACGAGGGCCACCCGTACGTGCGGGTGCTGGATCGCGCCAACCGCTTTCAGAGCGGGTTTGAGTTCATCGAGCAGACGGACTCGCTGCTGTCGCTGTACGGCAACGCCTACTGGGTGCCGGTGCTGGGCGACAGCGGCTACCCGGTCGAGCTGTGGTCGCTGCACCCGAAGTTCACCACCATCGTGCCGGACGAGATCGAGTTCGTGGTGGGCTACATCTACGACCGGAACACGACCGGGCCGCTGCCGTTCGCCGAGACGGCGGTGATCCACTTTCATCAGAAGCGCGGGATCACGCTCGACCCGTACTACGGCGTCAGCAACCTGGACGCGGTGCTGCTGGAGGCGGACCTGTCGCGGCTGATCTCGGTGCATCAGTATTCGTCCTTGGAGCGCGGCGCGCAGTTGGGGCTGATCCTGACCGGCAAGGGCGTCACGGCCGAGAACCGCGAGGAGATCGTCACCACGATCAACCAGAAGTATGCCGGTGCCGAGGGGGCGGGTGCGACTGTGGCGATCGCGGGCGACATCACGGTGGCGCAGTGGACGCAGGTGGAGAAGGAACTGAGCTACATCGGGACCGGCAAGGACGTGCGCGACACCATTGCGGCCGCATGGCACGCCCCGATCTCGCTCC
The DNA here is from genome assembly GCA_022563015.1 of Planctomycetota bacterium. Taxonomy (GTDB): domain Bacteria; phylum Planctomycetota; class Phycisphaerae; order Phycisphaerales; family UBA1924; genus JADFGU01. Next base: position 2,435 of record JADFOF010000224.1, on the reverse strand, counting down.
TCACAATCGAGGACGTGAACCTCGCGAACGGCAAGGTGGCCGCGCCCACATGGCAGCTCATCAGCATCGGCCCGCGCACGCGGCGCATGGCGGACAAGATCAACGAGCGGCTGAGCCCGCTGTTCAACGAGGCGCTGGGCGAGCGGTTCGTGGTCTGCTTCGAGGAGCCGGACCTTGAGGACTCGGGGGCCAAGTCCGCCGCGATCCTGAGCCAGTGGGATAGGAACCTGATCCCGCGCATGGAGGCGAGGGCGGACCTGGGCAAGGACGACATCGACGACGGCAAGGCGGTGTGGTTCTCGGACACGCAGCCGCAGCCGGTAGCGGCGGACCCGTTCGGCGCGTTCGGGGGCGGGCTGGCGATGGCGCTGAGTGCACGGAAGCTGACGTTCGACGACCATCGGGTAGCGATACACTGCGATACGACGAAGCTCTCGCGCCAACTCGACGCTGCGGACGCCAGCGCACAAGCGTTCGCCGATCGGGTGAACAAAGAGGCGGATGCGCATGGGTGCGACTGGATCTGGACCGACGACCCCCACCGCGAGGACTGGAACAAGCGCGTCCAGAACGCCGACGAGATCGTGGCCACCGAGCGGCAGTTGACCAACGCGCTCCGCCGCTGGTTCGGCGGGCTCGAAGGGCGGGTGTCCGAGAACGGCTCGTACCGGGTCGTGCTCGAATCCGAGACCCTGCCCGACAACATCGAGAAGCTGCTGGACAAGCTGTTCCTGCAAGGCATGACGGCGGCGTCGATCGAGATCGGCCTGGACCCGCCCGGCGAGCTGACCGCGGGCGCCGTCCGCTACCTGCGCGAGCGCGAGCGCACGCTGGTGGCGTCGCTGCGCGAGTCCGTGAACGAGCGGCTGAGCCGGACCCTACAGGAGTCCATCGAGGCGGGCGAGACCATCCGTGAGACCACGATGCGGGTGTCGGAGGTGATCGGGCCGGAGGCGACCCGGAACGCCGCAGAACGCATCGCACGGACCGAGACCAGCAATGCGTACCTGGAGGGGCGGCTGGAGCAGTTCAACGCCTCGCCGAGCGTCGAGGGCGTCGAGTGGCTGCTGTCCTCGAACCCGTGCCCGGTGTGCCTCGGGATCCACGCGCGGTCCAAGACCGTCACGAAGGGCACGCCGTTCGTGAAGGCGGGCGAGATATTCCCAGGCACGATCACGCAGAACAAGATGGGCGACATCTACCGCCCGCCGGCACACCCGAACTGCCGCTGCAGCGCGGGCGCGGTGCTGACCCAGGAACTGGAGGCTTTACGATGAATCAGAACATGCGGGAGTTCTTCGTCGCGCAGGGGCTCGACCTCGGCGACGGGGCGCTCGTCACGAAATCCATGCACTTCACGCCGACCGTCGATCGCAAGGAGCGGCTCGTCAAGGGGCTGGTGAGCACGAGCTCGCTGGATCTCGACGGCGAGGTCGTGCTGCAGAACTTCGACACCAGCTACTTCCCCGAGCAGGTGAAGGCGGTCTACCTCGACCACCAGTACGTGATCCCCGGCCAGGTCGCGGCCGTGGGCACCTGCCGCAGCCTGTCCAAGCGCGGCGACGGGCTGTTCGCCGTGACCCACGTTCGGGACACGCCGCTGGGCAACGACGTGCTGGACGCGATCGAGGAGGGCGCGCTGGGCGGGTTCTCGATCGGCTTCCAGGTCAAGGAGGGCGGCCCGGCGACCGAGGAGGAGCGGGAGATGATGGGCCTGAGCGAGAACACCAACGTGATCCGCGCGGCCAAGCTGCTCGAATACTCGTTCACGTCCATGCCCGCCAACTCCGAGGCCCTGATGAAGATGCTGCCTCGCCTGTCGGTGCTGGGCGGCGTTATGGCGCTGCCAGCCCGGAAGGGACGCCACATCGTGATCGGGCGCGACGGCGTTGATTTCGAGCCCTCGCTCGGACAGGTGCGTACGCCCGTGGGCAACGACAACGCCCCACGGGACAGCATACGCAACACCAGCGATTGTCATCAGAAAGAACTGTTTGGTTCTGACTGCCCGGAACGGCGACCAGCTCGTCTCTTCGGGCTGGGGGGCTGATGTTTCAGAATCCTTCTTGGCCTTCGGGACCCCATCACGTAGCAGCCCCATTTTTTCGGGTGTGTCTCGAATGCAGATGGCAGCGAGCAGGGCGACGGCAAAACTAATGCAGGCGATGATCTGCCAGCCGGCGCGCCAGGAACTTTCGAAGTTCTCGATCACCCAGGCATCGAACGTTGTGATACCGAATCCCACGAAACCGCCGGAACATAAGATGATCGCGATCACCAACCCGAGTCTTTTTCGAAACCAGTTTTGTCCGAGTGTCTGGCAGGGGATAATGGTTGACATGCCGATTCCGCATCCGCCAAGAACCGACAGCCCCAGAAAAAAATGCCACTTCTGGTCTGCCTGTCCGACGATGAGAAATCCGATTCCAGCCATC
>JADFOF010000223.1 GCA_022563015.1 Planctomycetota bacterium | reverse complement strand
ACAGAACACGCTCGTCTTCCCCATCCACGAATACAGCCACGGCTTCGGCTGCTCGATCACCGGCGGGTACGTCTACCGCGGGAGCGCCATCCCCGATCTTCAGGGCACGTACTTTTTCGCTGACTTCTGCTCGAACCGCATCTGGTCCTTCCGCTACGTCGCTGGTGTTGTCACTCAGTTCGCCGACCGCACCGCCGAATTAGCCCCCGCCGTCGGATCGATCAGTTCGATCTCTTCCTTCGGCGAGGACGCCAACGGCGAAGTGTACATCTGTGACATGTTCGGCGGTGAGATCTTCAAAGTCATCCCCGACGGCTGCTACGCCGACTGCGACGAGAGCGGCACGCTCGACATCTTCGACTTCCTCTGCTTCCAGAACAGCTTCGTGCTCGGCGAGCCCTACGCCTGCGAGTGCGATCCCGACCCGGCCTGCGACATCTTCGACTTCCTCTGCTTCCAGAACGCGTTTGTGGCGGGGTGTCCGTGAAGGGGAAGTGACTGAGTGACGAAGTGACGGAGTGACGAAGGGGGAGAGGAGAGACGCAGAGACGGAGCGGCTGTGTGTGAGGTCAAGTGAGTTGTTGGACAATGTTGAGTTGAGACCACTGGATCTGGTCGCGGAGAGACGAAGTGGAGTAAGACACGGAGTGACGTAAACAGAGCCCTCTGCGCGAGCAGGGAGTCCTCTCCACCTGCTATTCGCACGGAGCGACGAAGTGGGAAGTGGTAGGTCGGATCTCCGAGCCGACCTGTGGGATAGCTCTCCGAGCTGTCTGTTCCCAGTTCGACTACGGATCACATGTGTCGCTCGTGCGCGAGGGAGGAGCATGCCTCCCTCCCGATTCCATCGGGACATCGGACAGGCTCGGGTACGAGCCCTCCGCGCGAGCGGAGAGTGTTGTGTGTCCGACGCTGAACACTCCGTGCTCGCGCCCGGGGCTCGTGTGCGAATCGCGCCGAGTCTGATGACGAGCCCTTCGCGCACGCGAAGGGTGTTGTGTATCCGGCACCGAACACGCCGTGCTCGGGCCCGGGGCTCGTCCATCGCGCTGCGCAGCGCGTGCCCATGTGAATCATGGGAACCGTATAAATGAAGCTGGATCCTGCTCAGATTGGTGCGCGATAAAAAACGCGCGCCGTGATGGCGCGCGTTCTTTGTGGGGCGGGCTGTGAGACGCCGAGCCTCAGGACAGGCTGGGATCGTCGAGGAGAACCGCGGTCTCGGAGGCGAGCGTGCCGATCTCGCTCACGCCGTCGTCGGAGAACTGGATGGCCTGCACGACGAAGGGCGTCATCGATTCGACACTGACGGAGTATGGATCGGTGAGGATGAGTTCGTACTCGCCCTCGACGCCGAACTGGTCGAGCTGGGTGAGGCGGATGAACTCGCCGTGGCCCGGTTCGAGGATGAGGTCGAAGATGGTGGCCGTTCCGCCGACGCCGAAGTCGAAGGTGATGGTCGCGGTCGATTGCGAGCCCGAGGGGTTGTAGAGCCAGAGCGCCTGCTGGCCCGAGGGCGAGCCGCTGGGTGTAACGATGACGCGGGCTTCGGCGAAGTGGGTGGCGGTCGAGGCGAAGATGGCGAAGGGCGGGCTTGTGCCTCTGAATCCTGACGTGACGGTGGCGACGGTGACGGGGATGTCGGCGTCGTATCGGAGTGTGAACTCCTGGCCGTGCTGGGCGACGCTGAGCGGGCTGGCTTCGCCCTCGAGGACGAGCAGCCTGCCGGGCGTGACGACGGCGGTGACAGTCTCAACGACGTTGTTCTGGATGATGGTGAAGGTGATGTTGGCGTCGGCCTGACCCGTGTTGAGGATGGCGATGGCGTCGAGCCCGCCGCGGGTGTACCCGGGCGTGACGCCGGCGGTGGCGCCGCCGCCGGGCGTGCCGAGCTGGGCGATGGCGGCGTGGAGGTTGTCGTCGTGGAGGCGCGCCTCGACGCCCGCCTCGCGGAGGTCGTATCGGGTGAGGTTGGCGACGATGTCCTGGGTGGCGCGGACGGTTGCGCCGATGAACGCCGCGTCGTCGAACTGGGCGACGAGCGAGAGGTCGAGCCCGTCTCGGCGGTGGGCGCCGAGCGTCCTGTTCATGATTTCGGGCGCCCGATCCTCGTAATAGAACGTGATCTCGACATCCGCCGCCTGGTCCGAGACGTTCTGCCAGAGCAGGAACGAGCGGGATGCGGAGGTTTCGAGCCCGACCTGGCTGAACGACCAGACGGTGTGGTCGATCGCGGAGCCGACGGCGTCGGGGTTGTAGAAGGCGTCGGTGGAGGCGCCGCGGAAGTCGTCGTGGCGAAGCGTGGCCGCGATCGGCGCCGTGGACCAGATCTCGTAGGCGTAGGGCACGCTGTTTCGGACGAGCGTGCTGGGCAGGTCGGCCTCGGAGACGACGAGGTCCACGCGGTCTTGGCCCGCGAGCGAGCCGGTGGCGATGGTCTGGTCGCGCTGGCCGACCTCGTAGCGGACCATGACCTGGTAGTCGAGGGAGGTCTCGCCGGGGTTGGCGAGATGGACGGACTCGAAGACGCGCTCCCAGCTGTAGCCCTCGGGGTAGTAGATGCGGTAGGTCAAGAATTCCGACGAGTCGGACTGCTTGATGACCGACACGGACTCGAAGTTTGAGACGAGGCTGTTGTCGAGCGTGCTCGGGGCGGGATCGCTGGTCGCAACTGGTGTCGAGCTGAGCCAGCGGGCGGTCGGCTCGTTGGGGAAGGCCTGCGAGAGGTCGAGCGTGGGCTGGGCGGCGATCTGCTCGATGGCGTCGAAGCCCTGCACGATCCGTGCGAAGACGACCCACGAGCCGTCTCTCGTCAGCGAGTTATCCTCGAGGTTGATGATGAACGAGCCGTTGGACTCTCCGGTCATCGCATCGAAGACGGGCATGGCCAGCGTCTGCGCGATGTTCGAGCGCACGAATGTCGTGTCGATGAACGAGGGCGAGAAGCGGCGGTGCAGCTCGGTCTGATCGTTGATGCGGTAGAGCCCGGCGCCGAGCACGAAGTCGTCGGCGTAGTGGACGAACGTCTGGCCGTAGTCGCCCGCCTGGGTGTGCTCGAGGAAGTTGAGCGCGGCCAGCGGGGCGTCGGACGCCAGCAACTCGATGTCGACGTCGCCGAACTCGGTGGCAATGCGGACGACGGTGTTATCGGGGTTTTCGAGCAGGGCCAGGTCGGGCATGGGCGTTCCGTCGAGCAGAACGCGTGCTTCGAGGGTTTCGAGCGAGTGCCAAGGGCCGATGCGGGACGGCGACGTATGTGCACGGATGTCCATCAGACTTCTCCTCCTGATCTTTGCGTGTCTCTCACGACAGCACGCTCGCCCCGCCTGTGGGGCCGGGACGCGCGGGCCTGCACCAATCACCAGACCCGCGCCGGGCGAGAATGCCAGTCACGCCGGGCGAAACACCCGACGCGCCCGGGCCGCCAGACGGCACGATCGCGCCAGGCCGCACAGACCGAACCCGGGCGGTCGGGACGCGAGAGCGCCGTGGGGCGGGCTGTGGCATTATAATCTCCAGGCCATCCCGGAGACGCACGATGCCGACGACGACGTTATTGCCGTTCGAGATTCGGACCGACGAGATTCTCAAAGCGCTGGCTGAGAACGGGCAGTACAAGCACCTGCAGATGCTCGAAGGGCCGATGGGCGCCAGCGTGCGCATGCGGCAGGCGGACGGGACGGTCAGGGAGTGCCTGTGTTTTTGTTCCAATAACTACCTGGGGCTGGCCAACCACCCCGAGGTGGTCGAGGCGGGGATCCAGGGCCTGCGCGACTTTGGGGCGGGGACATCGAGCGTGCGGTTTATCTGCGGCACGTTCTCGCCGCACGAGAGGCTCGAAGCCACGATCGCCGAGTTCCTGGGCGTCGAAGCGAGCTACACGTTTGTGTCGTGCTGGAACGCGAACGAGGCGATCTTTCCGACGCTGTGCGAGAAGGGCGACATCGTCATCAGCGACGAGTTGAACCACGCGTCGCTGATCGATGCGATTCGGCTGATGAGCACGATCAAGAAGGGCACGCTCAAAGCGATCTTCAAGCACAACGATCATGCGGCGCTGCGCGAAAAACTTGAGGCGGCCCGGGCGAACGTGAACATGACAGGGCAGATCTGGGTCGTGACCGATGGCGTGTTCTCGATGGAGGGCGATATCGCGGATCTGGCGGGCTTGCGAAGGTTGTGCGACGAGTTCGATGCGCTGCTGGTGGTGGACGACAGCCACGGGCAGGGTGTGATGGGCGAGACGGGGCGGGGCGTGCATGAGTTCGCCGGGATGTATGCGCCGTGGACGGGGGATGTCGGTTCGGAGAACCGACCCACCAACGGGAAGGTGGATGTGTTCACGGGGACGCTGGGCAAGGCGCTGGGCGGCGGGGCCGGCGGATTCGTCGCGGGCGACAGGCGCGTGGCGGAATTGCTCGTGCAGCGCGGTCGGCCGACGCTGTTTTCCAACGCCCTGCCGGTGACGGTGGCGTGCAGCGCCAACGCCGCGATCCGGATACTGATGCGCGAGCCCGAGCGCGTCGCGAAACTGCGCGACAACGTGGCGTACGCACGCGAGCAGATCAAGGCGGCTGGCTTCGACGTGCTCGAGTCCCCCACCGCCATCTGCCCGATCATCGTGCACGATACGGCCAGGGCGATCTCGATGAGCAAG
>JADFOF010000222.1 GCA_022563015.1 Planctomycetota bacterium | reverse complement strand
CCTGCCGTTCGCGGGTGACAAGACATTCCCGCTTGCCATGATCGCGGCGGTCTCGGCTGTGCTGCACGGGCTCTTCGCCCTCAACGAGCGCTACGGCAAGCATCCCACCGACAACGCCAGACAAGCCGCCGCGTTCCTCGATGTGGTTCGTCTCGGCTCGACGCGGCCGTTCCGCGACGGGCTCATCATCGGCGTCGGCATCACCGTGTTCGCCGCGTTCGCTGCGCCGGCTGTGGCGTTCATCCCCGCCCTCGTTGGCCTGTATATGTATAAGTGGGCGTACGTTCGCGCAGCCCAGCTTCCCCCGCTCTCGTGACCCTGGATAGACAAACCATGCAAGATCGACTCCCCATGACCGTCACGCCGCTCGAGAACTTCCCGCCCATGGAAGAGTGGGACGACTGGACCGAGTACGACGCCAACGCGTGGCCCAAAAAGGTCGAGCGTCGGTATCGGCTGGTTCCGACGACCTGTTTCAACTGTGAAGCCGCGTGCGGGCTGGTCGCGTACATCGACAAAGAAACCGGTAAGATCCGCAAGCTCGAGGGCAACCCGCACCACCCCGGCTCGCGCGGGCGCAACTGCGCCAAGGGCCCCGCGACACTCAACCAGATCGAGGACACCAGCCGCATCCTCTACCCGCTCAAGCGCGTGGGCGAGCGCGGCTCGGGCAAGTTCGAGCGCACGACCTGGGACGAGGTGCTGGACACGTTCGCAACCAAGATCCGCACGGCGCTGCAGGAAGGCCGGCACAACGAGATCATGTATCACGTAGGTCGCCCCGGCGCGGACGGGTACATGGACCGCGTCCTGCGCTCGTGGGGCGTCGATGCGCACAACTCGCACACGAATGTCTGCTCGTCGGGCGCACGCGTGGGGTATGCGCTCTGGACCGGGGCGGACCGACCGAGCCCCGATCACGAGAACGCCAAGTTCATCCTGCTGCTGTCCGCCCACCTCGAAACCGGGCACTACTTCAATCCGCACGCGCAGCGCATCATCGACGCCAAGGAGAAGGGCACGAAACTCTGCGCGGTCGATGTGCGTCTCTCCAACACCGCCTCGATCGCGGACTATTGGCTGAGCCCGTACCCGGGCACCGAGGCCATGATGCTGCTGGCGATGGCCAAGATCGTGGTTGACGAGGGGTACATGGACGAGAAGTTCGTGAAAGACTGGGTGAACTGGCGCGACTATCTCGGCGAGGTGTGCCCGAATGAGGAGCCGACCTTCCCGCTCTTCGTCGAAAAGCTCAGGGCGTTCTTGAACGAATACACAGTAAGCGCAGCCGAAAAGGAGTGTGGCGTCCCGGCTGACAAGCTGGTCGCGGTGGCGCACGAGATCGGCAGGGCGGGCAGCGCCTTCGCCTCGCACGTCTGGCGCAACGCGGCTGCGGGAAATCTCGGCGGGTGGCAAGTGGCGCGCACGCTTCAGTTTCTCACCGTGCTCGTGGGCGCGGTCGGCACGCCGGGCGGCACGGAACTCAACAGCCGAAACAAGTTCGTCGCAGCCCCCTTCCTCTCGCCGCCGCAGCAGAAGGTCTGGAACGAGTTGCTGTATCCGCGCGAGTACCCGCTGGCGTACCACGAGATGTCGATCCTGCTGCCGCATTTTCTTGAGGAGGGTCGCGGCAAGATCGCTGCGTATTTCACGCGCGTCTACAACCCGGTGTGGACGAACCCGGACGGCCTGATGTGGGAGAAACTCCTGCGCGACGAGTCGAAGATCGAGCTGCACGCGGCCTTGACGCCCACCTGGAGCGAGACGGCGCAGTACGCGGACTATGTGCTGCCCATGGGGCTGGGCGCCGAGCGCCACGACCTGATGAGCCAGGAAACGCACGCGGCGCGGTGGATCAGCTTCCGCCAGCCGGTCCTGCGCGTGAGCCGAGAACGGGACGGCGAGACGTTCGAGCACACGTACGAGGCCAACCCGGGCGAGGTCTGGGAAGAGGACGAGTTCTGGATCGAACTCTCGTGGCGCATCGACCCCGACGGCTCGCTGGGCATCCGCAAATACTACGAATCGCCCTATCGCCCGGGCAAAAAGATCACGATCGACGAGTATTACGCGTGGATCTTTGAGAACTCGGTGCCGGGGCTCAAAGAAGAAGCCGCGAAGAAGAACATGTCGCCGCTGGAATACATGCGCCGCCACGGCGCGTTCCTCGTGGATGAGAACCAGTACGAGGGCTACAAAGAGGTGCTCGACGATTCGGCGCTCAAGGACGCAGACATCGACGGCGTCACCGGCAGCGTCACCAGGGACGGCACGCCCATCGGCGTGGTCGTCGATGGCAAACCCCGCGTCGGCTTCAACACACCCTCGCGCCGACTCGAGTTTTTGAGCACGACCATGGGTGACTGGAAGTGGCCCGAGCACACGCTGCCGGGCTACATCAAGAGCCACGTCCACCGGGACCACCTCAATGTCGAAGAGGGTCGCTACGTCCTGGTGCCGACGTTTCGGCTGCCGACGCTGATCCACACGCGCTCGTCCAATTCCAAGTGGCTCTATGAACTCTCGAACACCAATCCGGTCTGGATCCACCCCGAGGACGCTGCGCGCATCGGCGTCGAGACCACCGACCTGGTGCGGATCACCACGCGCATCGGGCACTATGTCAACAAGGTGTGGGTCACCGAAGGGATGCGGCCGGGCGTCGTCGCGTGCTCGCACCACCTGGGCAGGTGGCGGCTGTCGGACGACACCGGCCCGGAGCGCTGGGGGGCTGCCAAGGTCATCCGTGAGGACCTCGGCGACAGCGTGGTCCGATTCCGCCGAATCGAGGGCATCAAGCCCTTCAAGAGCAAGGATCCCGACTCGTCGCGCATCTGGTGGACCGACGGCGGGGTGCACCAGAACCTGACCTTCCCGGTGCAGCCCGACCCGATCTCGGGCATGAACTGCTGGCACCAGATCGTCACGGTCGAGCGCGCGCACAAGGGCGACCAGTACGCCGACGTCCAGGTCGACACGTCCAAGTCGATGGAGGTCTACCGCGAGTGGCTGGCGATGACGCGGCCCGCGCCGGGGCCGGACAATCTTCGGCGGCCTCGCTGGTTTGCCCGCGCGGTTCGTCCGGATGACTCGGTGTACCGGATCGACGACTAGCCCATCCTGCTGGATCATGTTTCGTGCCGGGACACGTTTTCTTGTGTGGCATGTCCACGCGCTTCGCGCGGGCATGGTTCAGCGCGGATCCGCAGAAAGATGGTCGATATCAATCGGAAGCATCGTTTGGGCAACTGGCACCTTGTCACGAAGCGATGCATATTGCGATGCGCTTGACCACTTCCACTCTTCGGCTCGCCCGCACAGCCCGTCGCGTACGGGGTTCATGTGGATGTACTCGATCGCGCTGAAAATATGGGCAGGTGTCCAGAGGTTGCGATCAAACCCGCCCCCTTGCTGCCAGAAGCGGTGCGTAACGTTGCCCGATGGGCGACGATGCGTCATGCGTTCGAGCGTCTGAGGCTGATGCTTGCGCGCAAATGATACGGCACGATTTGCGACGGATTGCTTGAGACTTAGCAGGATTGATGGCACTGGGCTTTGCGGCCAGATCAGCAGGTGCACATGTGTGGGCATGATGACGTAGGCCCACAGCTCAAACGTGTGCAATTCACGGGCACGGGCTATGGCATTGCACACCCACGATCGGCTACGGTCAGAGCCGAGGAAGGGCTGATTGTGGAAGCAGGCAAAGTTGATCATGCGCGCATCATTTCGGTTTTCGTAGCGTGTGCGCGACTTGTGTTTGACTGTGGTCACGATGGCAGTCTAGCAGAACTGAAGCTTTACTGGGGCGATTGTGCATAACCATGCCCGCGCGAAGCGCGTGGACATGCCACACAGAATGCGTTCATGCAGGACGCGCCGCGATGTCAGCCCGTGTCCGCTGGTGCAGCATGTGCCGATCCAGGCTCAGCCGTACTGCCCACGCCGCCGCTCAATAACTTCGATCCTTCTGTCACGCCTATGAAGATCGCCATCAATACAAGAAAGCACCCGAACGATTTCTGGAGCGACCGCTGATTGATCCTGGGGCCGATCATGACGCCCACCACGCTGCCCAGCATGCCGATCCCGACAAAGATCGCGATCACGCCCCATTGGAGGCTGAAGCCCTGCTCCACAGCCTTGGCATACCCCGCGCCCGACTTGAGTGCGATGATGAACAGGGCTGTGCCGATCGCGGTGTGCATCGAGAGCCCGCAGCGGAGCACGAGCACGGGCACGACCAGGAATCCGCCGCCCACACCCGCAAACGCGGTGACGAGCCCGACCAGGAGCCCGTCAATTGCGACGCTCACCTTTCTCGGCTCGGGTTTGGGCTCGGGGCAATCCTCGTTCGCCGGCAGCACCCTGGGAAACAGCATCTTGTAGGCAGCTGCACCGATCAACAGCGAGAGCACGACGAGTTGCAGTTCCGATCGCGCGAACACCGCGACCACCTGCCCGCCATAGCTCCCGATCATCCCGGGGATGCCGAAGAGCAGCACATACTTCCACTTCACCTGCGTGCGCATGGCGTAGGGCAGCGACGACATGAGCGCGATGGAGCCGACGATCACAAACGCCTCTGTAATCGCCTGTTTTTCCGGATGGCCGAGCAGGTAGATCAACATCGGGATGGTCAGGATGGAACCACCCGAGCCGAGCAGTCCC
>JADFOF010000221.1 GCA_022563015.1 Planctomycetota bacterium | reverse complement strand
ATCACGCGTCCGGGCGTCGTGCCCCGGCCGGCGCGACCGGCGACCTGGCTGACGAGCTGAAACGTGCGCTCGGACGCGCGAAAGTCCGGCATCCACAGCGCCGTATCCGCGCTCACCACCCCGACCAGCCGCACGTTCGGAAAATCCAGCCCCCGCGACACCACCTGCGTGCCCATGAGCACGCGGACATCCCCTCGGGCGAACCTGGAAAGGGCGATGAAGTAGTCCTTGGCCGAGCCCATGGTGTCGCTGTCGAGCCGCATCAGCGCGCCCTTCTCGCGGAGTTGCTCGAACGTGCGCGACAGCTCAACCTCCAGCCGCTGCGTGCCCATGCCGATCGCCGCAAGCCCCGAGCCGCACACCGGGCAGCTCTTTGGTACCAGCCGCTGTGCGAGGCAGTGGTGGCACCGGAGCACCTGCCCGGCGGGCAGCCCCCGATGCCGGTGCAGCACCATCGTTGTGTCGCAATCGTCGCAGCCGAGCACCCAGTCGCAGCGCGGTCCCGCGCACGCGAGGATGTTCGAAAACCCGCGCCGGTTGAGCAGGAGAATCGCCTGCCCGCCCGCGTCGAGCGTTTCGCCCAGCGCCCGTTCGAGCCTCGGACCCAGCGCCCGGATCCGGGTCGTGCTCGGGCGCGAGCCTTGCTGCGACTCGCGCCGGGCGCGCGATTCCTCGAGCACGTCCACGATCTCGACCCGCGGCAGACGCCCCCCGCCCAGGCGGTCCTTGAGTTTCCACAGCCGATATCGGCCCGCGCGGGCGTTGGACCAGCTCTCCAGCGACGGCGTGGCAGAGCCCAGCAGCACCGGGCAGCGCTCGATCTGGGCCCGCTTGATCGCCACGTCGCGCGCGTTGTAGCGCGGCAGCTGGTCCTGCTTGTAGTCGCCGGCGTGCTCCTCGTCGACCACGATGAGGCTCAGCCTCGGCAGCGGCGCGAAGATCGCCGAGCGCGCCCCGACCACGACGCGGCACTCGCCCGACGCCGCGTGCGCCCACTGGCGGGTGCGCTGCGACGCCGTCAGCCCCGAGTGCAGCACCGCGACGCGATCCTCGCCGAATCGGCGGAACACCCTCCCGGCGGTTTGCGGCGTCAGCGCGATCTCGGGGACGAGCATGAGCGCGGTCCCGTCGGTGTCGAGCACGCGCTCCATCACACGCAGGTACACCTCCGTCTTGCCCGAGCCCGTCACGCCATACAGCAGATGCGTCGAGAACGCGCCCAGCCCGTCCGCCACGGCGTCGATGATCTCGCGCTGCGCGGCCGTGGGCTCGACCTCGCCGGCGGTGGCGCCCTCGACCTCGAGCCCTTCCCAGGGCATCGGCGGCGACACGTACACGGTTCGTTCCACCCGGCGGAGCAGCCCCAGCCGCACCAGCCGATTGAGTGTGGCGGCCGACGACAGCCCCAGCCGGCGCGCGACCTCCGCGGGCGGCGCCGGCAAGACGGCTCGCTGCGCCTCGAGCAGCGCCCACGCCTGCCGCGTCGCGGGTGGCAGCCGCGCGTCTGTGAGATCGGACCGCTCGGCGAAGTCCAGTTCGATCACGCGTTTGCGGCCGATGGACCTCTTGACCGCCGCCGGCAGCATCGCCGACAGCACCATGCCCAGCGGGCAGACGTAGTAATCCGCCATCCATCGGGCCAGTTCGATGAGCGGCTCGGGGAGGCGCACGCCCGTGGCGCGCGAGATCGGCTTGGCCTTGGCCTTGGGCAGATCCCCCAGCAGCTCCGGCCCGCCGAGCTCGACCACGATGCCCGCCGCGGGCTGGTTGCCACGCCCAAAGGGGACGAGCACGCGCTCGCCCACCGAGACGACCGCCACCGCCCGGCTCAGCCGGTACGTAAATCCCTCCTCCGACCGGGCGGTATCGATCCCGCGCTCCACAACGACGCGGGCGTATCGGTCCAGCAGATCCGCTGACGTGGCGTCGTCCTGGAACAGAGATTCGTTCACCGGTCCTACACTGTACCGATGCCTGAGCGGATGAACGCGACCGCCCGCCTGATTCTCGAAGACGGGTCTGTTTTCTCAGGAACCGCATTCGGCGCCGCCGGACGCGGCATCGTCTCCCTCGCCGAGGTCGTCTTCAACACCGCCATGTGCGGCTATCAGGAATCGCTGACCGACCCCTCGTATTCCGGCCAGATCCTCGTCGCAACCTTCCCCATGATGGGCAACTATGGCGTCAACGAGGACGACGTGGAGTCCAGCCGCGTGCAGGTCGCGGGGTTCGTCGTGCGCGAACTCGCACGGCGTCACTCGAACTACCGCGCCACGGCGGACCTCTCCACCTACCTCGCTCAGGCCGGCGTGCTGGGGATCTCCGGCGTCGACACGCGGGCCATCACGCGCCGGCTGCGCACGGCGGGTGTGATGCGCGGCGTGCTCACCGACGATGCCGGTGTCTCCGATGCCGCGCTCCTCGAACGCGTGCTCGCCTCGCCGCGCATGGCAGGGCGAAACCTCGTGAGCGGCGTCGGGCGCGCCGAGAACGGGCCCTGGGATGAGTCCCTGGGCGACTGGGCCGGATCAACGGTGCGCCCGGACGAACAGCCGCTCCACGTCGCAGCCCTGGACTGCGGCGCCAAGCGCAACATACTCCGACACCTGACCGAGCGCGGCTGCGTCGTGACCGTCGTGCCGCACACCATCGCCGCCGACCAGGTGCGCTCCATGCGCCGCAAGGGCAACGCGGACGGGCTGTTCATCTCCAACGGTCCCGGCGATCCCGCAGCCGTCGAGCGGACCATCGCCATGCTGCGCGAACTCATCGGGCCGGACGCGAGTGATCCAATCCCGACCTTCGGCATCTGCCTCGGCCACCAGCTGGTGTGCCTGGCGCTCGGGGCCAAGACGTTCAAGCTCAAGTTCGGGCACCGCGGGGCCAACCAGCCCGTGCTCAACACACTCACCGGCGAGGTCGAGATCACCAGCCAGAACCACGGGTTCGCCGTGGACCCGCAAAGCCTCGAAGCGGTCGGCGGAGAGCCGACGCACGTCAATCTCAACGACGGCACGCTGGCCGGGTTCCGCATGCCGACCCGTCCGATCTTCGCGGTGCAGCACCACCCCGAGGCCTCGCCGGGCCCGCACGACTCGGCCTACCTCTTCGACGCGTTCATCACCATGATGCGTTCGGGCCGGTCGCCCACCCGCGAGACCATGCGCCGGACGCGCGTCGACGCCGGCGCCTGAGGGGCGCAGAAATTGGCACCAAAGAGCGTCAAGCGGGCCGCGTACGAAGCCAGGATCTGGCGCTTCGCCTACCTGATGACCGGGTCAGCCGCGCGGGCGGCCTCCGTCGTCACCGCCGTGGGTCGAGCGAAGCCCAGACTGACCGAACTCGACCCCACGCATCTTGATCGGCTGGTGATCCTGCGCGCCCGCGAGTGCGAGGCGGCGCCGGGACCGTCGGCGATCGACGCGCTGTCGAGCCTCGTCGCGCGGGTGTGGCGGGCGCCCCGCTCAGAGCAAGCGACTCGAACCATTCCGCACCCATCGACGCCCGACCCGCCGTCGGTCGCGGGCGAGTTGCTGCGGCGGGTTGTCGAGATGGACCACCAGCCGCGCGAGGCGTGGATCCTCGCCCGGTTCGATGAGGTGGACGAGATGTGGATGGCCCGGGCGATGGACTGCTCCAGGACCGCCGCAGCCATGCACCTCGGGGCGGCCGATCGGCACGTGATGGGCCTGTTCGAGAACGATGAGCCCACGCTCGCCCGCGCCATCGCCGCCCTGCGGGCGCACGTCGACGGGCTGGACGTGCTGCCGATCGTCGATCACCCGCGTGCCGAGGACCGTCAGCGGTGGACGCCCGCGCTGGTGGTCGCCGGCGCGGTGCTGCTCGCTCTTGGAGCACTCGTGCTGGCGCAGCTCTGAGGGTCGGCGATAGGCCGACGCCTCCTCCGACGCCCGCCGGACTCAGCCCCCATCCCCGCCCCCGCGCCCGTCCCCGGTTTCGATCTCGTCTTCGGCCGGCGGGATCGCCTCGCTGATCGCGGCCGGGAGAACAGCATTGACCGGGGCACGTTGGTAGGCCGTCGCCGGGCTCTCGTCGGCGTTGGTCTGCCGATCCACGAACAACAGCGGAATCACGAGAAACCCCTGCGCCAAACCGACCAGCGGCGCCGCGCACGCCTCGGCGCGCTGCTGCCCGCGGCTGGACGCGCTCGTATCCAGCGACGATTCGATCGTCGGGTATTCGCCGCGCTCGCGGGCGATCGTGTCCGTCCACTCGATCGTCGGCGCGTACGTCGGGCCGTGCACCGTCGAATCCACGGGAACCACGTACCGCGTGCGCGCCCAGTCCAGCCGCGCAACCCCCGTGAGCGGGGCGTACTGCGCCGGCGCCCCGGCCGTACCCCCCCGCTCGCTGAACGTCTCGATGTTGTTCAGCGTGAGCCGGTCATTGTCCGGCGCGGCACAGCCGGCCAGAAGCGCCAGGACGCACGCGAGCGTGGTGTGCTTGGTCATGCCCGGATCATACGCCAAGGGCATCTTCGGTCGCGACGCGGCAGACTTCGGGATCGAACCCGCGCCGGGCCAGCGCCGCGTACAGCCGCCGACGCCTCGTCGTGTCGTCCAGCGAGGCGGGCATGGCCGAGGCCTTGCCGTGCGCGAACTCGGCCGCGTCGGCGACAAGATCCCGGTCTTCCAGCGCTCGCTGGACCGCCCGCCTGGCCGT
>JADFOF010000220.1 GCA_022563015.1 Planctomycetota bacterium | reverse complement strand
AAGAGACTTAGCGCGTGATCCTCCCACTTCCACTCGTCCAGGATCTCAAACCGCAGCACACTCACCAACGAACGGAACGCCGCATCCGTGAACAGCCACCAGTACGGCCAGCAGCTCATCCCGTCGTGATCGTAATACGGCATCACCGCTTTGCCGTCGCCAAGCCGCGGGGCGACGTCGTTCAAGTCCCATTCGAACTTCCTCTGATAATGCAATCGAAGGATGCTCCGCTCGTGCTCTGAAATGCCCGGCAGGAATAGCGCCGTGTTGCCGTCGAAGGTGAGCGACCCGTTCTCGTTCTCGACCTTCTCCGGGATGGTCACGGTGTTGATGATCAGATGCTCGCCCACGATCTGACGCACGTTGTGCAGCGCCAAGACCGGGTTGGCCAGGTGATAAAAGATCCCCGTGCAGTGCACGACGTCGAACCGCGGGATCTTTTCGTGAAGCAACGGATCGTTGATATCAATGTTGTCGTACCGGTCATATCCGCTGAGCTTTGCTTCAGCCATCTTCTTCTCGAATGTCTCCCACTCGTGAAAACCGAACGGCCGAATGTCCGCCATCGCCGACTTCGCCGCGCGGGATCTGATCGCGACGCTGATCCGTTCGTTCACAGACTCCACGCCGATGCCGCCGATATCGACGAACGATCGGCCCTTGACGATCTTTCCTATCCACTGTTCAGTCTGGTCCCGATACTTCATCAGGCTGCTCCTGTCGGGGGGCGTCCAGGCGGCACGCGTGTGCTCGTGCCTCCCTTGGTACCCGAGGGCACGGAAGACCAGAAGAGTCCCACTGCGCGGGTGTTGACGGCCAGGACACCGGCGGCACCGGACGACGGCCGCTTATGGCTGCTGCGGTCAAGCCCTGACCAGGTTCACGGGCCACCCGTGCACCGGGCCCGGCCGTCAACACACGCCACTCACCACGCCGCCGGTTCTCGGACACCCACGCCCGGGATCACCCCGGTGCCGGGGCCGAACGGTGTCAGGACCCCTGAATCGGGCGAGCCGCGCCCACCCAAGGCCGTGCTCGGCCGGATGCCGCAATGGTACCGTCCCCGCCGGCCGACGTACACTCACACCGTGCCTGACTCTGCCCACAGACCCGAACTCCACCCCCTCGAAGCCGCCGAACGGCAGCGGACCAACCTGCTCCGCATCCTCCGGATGGCGTTTTTCGTGCTGCTTCTGTCGGTGACGCTGCTGGCGATCTTCAAGGACCCGGTCTCGTCCGGGGGCGACGGAGGCGTCGCGATTCAGATGGTCAAATGGTGGGGCATCCCGCTCGCCGGGGCCGTCGTCCTCTTCATTATGGCCATCGGCGTCGACCTCATCACGCCTCACAAAAAGATCACCACGCTCTCGGGCATCTTCTTCGGCCTGCTCGCGGGCATGGCCGCCACACTCGCGTTCTCGTACATCATCGATCTGCTGGCGGAGCTCTGGACCTTCGAGAACGGCAGCGAGATCACCAGCACCGCCAAGGTGCTCGTGGGCATCTCGCTGTGCTACCTCGCCATTGCGACGGTGCTGTCCACGCAGGACGACTTCAGACTCGTCATCCCATACGTCGAGTTCTCGAAACAGCTCCGGGGCTCCAGGCCGCTGCTCATCGACACCTCCGCGCTGATCGACGCCCGCATCGCCGACCTGGCCGAGACCGGCATCCTCGACTACCCCGTTGTCGTGCCGCGCTTCGTCATCGATGAGCTCCAGCGTCTGGCCGACTCGCAGGACCGGCTCAAACGCGCCCGAGGCCGACGCGGGCTCGACGTCGTCTCGAAGCTCCAGAGACTCCCGACGCTCGACCTCTCCATCGACGAGACCATCATGCCCGGCAAGGCCGTGGATCAGATGCTCGTCGAGTTGGCGCGCTCCATGCCCGCGCGGATTGTCTCGGCCGACGTCGCCCTCAGCCGCATCGCCAACATCCAGGGCGTCGAGATGCTCAACCTCAACGACGTGGCCAACGCCCTCAAGCCCGCCGTCATCCCCGGCGAACAGCTCACCATCCATCTGATCAAGCGCGGCGAGCAGCCGGGGCAGGCGGTCGGGTACCTGGACGACGGCACCATGGTCGTGGCCGAGGACGGCTCATCACGCCTGGGCCAGAGGGTCTCCATCGCCGTCACCAGCGCCATCCAGACGTCGTCGGGTCGGCTGATCTTCGGCCGACTCACCGAGGAGTACCGCCCGCCCGAGGGTCCGCTCGCCCCGCCGCCGGAGCATGTCGTCGAAACGCCCGGGCACACCGAGCCGCCCGAGCGCGCCGAGCCGTCCGAGCGCGCCGAACCGCCCGCCGAGGCGGCGCTGGATCCGCTGGCCCATCCCCGCCCCGCGCAGATCCGAGGCCCAAAGTCGCCTCGTGACGGCGGCCACCCCGGCCAGCCGCGCAACCCGAGACGCTAGAGCGGTGTCAATCAACGCGTCGCATCCGCACCTGATCGGACGAGGAGTCTGGATCCCAGGACACCGAGTCTGATCCCGGGACGCCGAGCCTGAGCCCGCTGCGGGCGAAGGCTCGGATCACCCGTCATCGCGAATATCCGAGCCCTCGCGGACTCAGACTCGGCGTCCTGTTCGACGCATCGGCTCTCTGAGCGCTTACAGCTACCGTTCAGCCAGATCCCATCGTATGTTATCGGACTCAAGGTGACAGAATTTCGTGGCGATGTCCGCATTTTCCCGTTGCACGCCGGACCGGGTCGTGTTACACTCCTCGCTCGAATAGGAGAAACTGCCGCGCCACCCGGCGTTGGAGAGACAGACAAAAAGGCGCTCGCGCCGCATTCGGAGGAGATTCAGAATGAGACGAGATATGTTTGTAGCAGCCGCAGCGGTGCCAGCGCTCCTGTTGTGCACCACCGCGTCAGCCCAGTTCGTGTTCCCGACCACGGGGCACGCCTCGAGCAACTTCATCCCCTTCGGCTCTGAAGTCACGACCCAGCACCAGGTGTTCGACGCGGCCCTGTTCGTTGCCAACCTGGGTGGCCAACCGATCGCTCAGATCAACCGCATCGCCTTCAGCCCCGGCGTGACAGGCACGTTCAATCTCGGTGCCGTCGAAATCAACCTCGGCTACACCAACGTGGCGCCCGGTTCGCTCGCGCTGCCCTCGGCCGGCACGAACCCGAGCGGACCGTTGTCCAGCTTCTTCTCGGATCCGAATTACTCGGTCAACATCACACTGTCCGGGTCCAACGAGTGGACGGAGATGATTCTCAGCGGCACGTTCAACTACGATCCCTCGCTCGGCAATCTGCTGGTCGAGATCATCGTGAACGGCGCCGGCAATAGGGGGTTGCACGTCTCTCGCGCCGCAGGAAGTGGCGAATCCAGCCGCGCGTATGAAACAGGCCGATTCGGCAACAACGCCGGGAACACGACCGCCACGCGTATGCAGTTCTCGTTCACCGGCGTGCCGGCCCCGGGCACATTGGCGCTCCTCGGCCTCGCGGGTCTCGCGGTCCGCCGACGCCGCTAAACGCCCGATCTTCATATGATTCTGATCCAACGGGGCGTCCGCAAGGACGCCCCTTTTATTTCCATCACGTGCGATTCTCCGGTTCGCCTCACTCGACTCCGCTTGACCCCGGACCCCTTGCTCCTGCGGTATGACCTGATCGTCTCGATCCTCACCGGCCCAGGCTTCCCGTTCGTCTTCATCCCGCTGCTGATCTAGCACAAGATGCTCCGCTACAAAATCGACGCCGCTTGAGGTACTCTTGCATAGACTCGTTCAGGCGCGTAGCATTTCTTGTCATGGAACTTTCTCCCTTCGTGATTCGGTTGGCTGTTCTGGCGATGCCGGGTATTCTCGCATCGAGCCTGTACAGGACACTGCGAGGCGTGCCGGACAAGCGAAATTGGGAGGTTGCGACGAGGATCTTCTTGTTTTCTTTCGTGAGTTATGTCTTGTACGCCATGATCGCGCCAATGGTGACCATGATCTTTCGAATGGTGACAGGGAGTGCAGGGAGTGAAGGTGCTTCGGCAAATGACGCAATTCTGCAAGCCTTGTATGACCAAAGTATGCCGTTGGAATGGTCACAGATATTTTGGGCATCCATGATCGCCGTCGTGTTGGCATTTGCCGCGTGTGGTGTCAAACATTACGGCCTGCCGAACAGGCTCGGTGTTCTGCTTCGCGTGACACGTGCCATCGGCGACGAGGATATTTGGGAGTACTTTCACCGGCGGTCAGATGTTGACTGGGTGTTTGTTCGCGACCACAAACTCGGGCTGGTTTATTACGGATCAGTCCGTGCATACTCAGACTCTGGAAGAGATCGCGAGCTCGTACTGACAGACGTTGATGTGTCAAGCAATGATGACGGTACCTATCTGTATAGCGCTTCCGTGATCTATGTTTCGAGGCGGAGCCACGAGCTTACGCTGGAAGTTCCGCCCAATGACGAGGACGAGGGCGACAAGGTCGAGAATGAAAAAAAGACTGCCAAGGAGACCAACAATGCCAGCGAACCAAGACAAGAGCACTAAGTTCCGATTGAGTGAACCAAACACAGAGGGAATGGTCAAAGGCGGTGGGCAACGCCCGGCACCTGCAAAACCAAAGCCGAAGGTATCTCCGTCTGGGCAAAAGAAACCGCCGAAGAAATGAGATCGTTTACGCGCTGTTTTTCGTGGGGTGGATCATAACCGTCGCAGCGCCGCAACCAGCCCATCAATATGTTCCGGCTCATGCGCCGCCGAAATCTGCACGCGCAGCCTCGCCTCGCCCTCGGGCACGACCGGGA
>JADFOF010000219.1 GCA_022563015.1 Planctomycetota bacterium | reverse complement strand
CCAAGAGGTCTTCGTCGTCGTGCACTATCTCGGTCATTGCCTCAGTTCAACCGCTCGCCATTCGTCAATTCGTTGCCGCCCAGCTCCATCAACGCCTCGTTCAGATCGCCCGGGCTCAGGCCGACCGCGCGTGCCGAGCGAACCAGCGCGTCCGCGGCGGCCCACGCCCAGGCGCCGGCGTCGGCCGCGGACTCCTGCCGACCGTGCAGCCGCTGCAGCACGCGCGACACGTTCCCGTCCACGATCGCCTCGGGCCGATCGAACGCCAGCGACGCCACCGCCCCGGCCGTGTACGCCCCCACGCCGGGAAGTCGGCGCAGGCTCGCGACATCGGTCGGCACTCGGCCCTGATGCTCGCGGTGGATCATCTTCGCCGCCCCGTGCAGATGCTTCGCCCGCCGGTAGTACCCGAGCCCGGACCACGCCGTCAGCACGCTCTGCTCGCGGGCCCGCGCCAGCGTCCGCACGTCGGGAAACCGCGCGACGAACGCCTCGTAGTGCGCCAGCACCCGCGACACCTGCGTCTGCTGGAGCATCAGTTCGCTCACCAGCGTGCGGTACCCGTCCCGGCGCGAGCTGCGCCCCCTCACGCGCCACGGCAGCTCTCGCCCATGGCGACGGAACCACGTCGTCAGCGCCCGCGCCACAGCCACATCGCCCGAATCGCTCACGGGACCGACACCCCGGCCAGCACGGCGCGGACCTGACGCTTGATCGGCTCGAAGTCGGCGTCCGAGGCCTTGTTCACCGTGATCCACCGCTCCGAGATGAGCAGCGTCGTCACCCCCTTGATCGCGAACAGCGCCGACGCGAGCGGGTCGTCCACCGCCTCGCGGACGCTCAGGAACGATCGCAGCACCCCCGCCCCACCGGGCAGCGGTCCGTCCAGCAGGCACTTCACCGCGTTGGGGTTCGGGGTCGGCTCGAACTTCACCACTTTGACGCCCATGGGTGTGGGAACACAATACCCCTGCGGGCACGGTGCGGCGGCGACCGATACACTCTTGCCGGGCCGCCCACGTCGGCCCGCCCAACGCACTCGCGAAGCGATCAGGACGGACACCTTGGACCTCCTCACCCGGCTCAATGACCTGCTGCGACGCCTGGACTCGTACCCCGTCCCTGTCGTCCTGATCGAGCTGGCGGTGATCTGGGGCACGGTCTATCTCGTGCTCCGCTTCGTTCGAGACACGCGGGCCGCGGGCGCACTCAAGGGAATCCTGCTCATCGTCCTGCTCCTGTCCGTGGGCGGGTGGATCCTCGGCGGGGCCGAGACGTTCCAGCGCCTGGCGTACCTCATCGACCGGTTCCTCGGCATCCTGGCGCTGGCGCTGGTCGTGATCTTCCAGCCCGAGCTTCGACGCGCCGCCATCCGTGTCGGCGAGTCCACCTTCTTCTTCCGCTCCACGCCCTCGGAGATCGCCCAGGTCGTCGAGGCCATCTCCGACTCGTGCCGATACCTCAGCAAGTCCCGCTTCGGCGCCATCATCGTCATCGAGCGGTCGATCGGGCTGTCGGGCCTGACCGAGGGCGGCACCCGGATCGACGCCGTCGTCTCCGCACGACTCATCCAGTCGATCTTCTTCCCGGGCACGGCGCTGCACGACCTGGCGGTGCTGATCAGGGGCCGAGTGGTGCACGCCGCGGGCGTTCAACTGCCCATGGCCGATCCGCTGGACATGGCTGATCGCAGCCTGGGCGCCCGCCACCGCGCCGCCGTCGGCATCACACGCGAGTGCGACGCACTGGTGGTCGTGGTCGCGGAGGAGACCGGGCTCATCCGCATCGCCGAGCGAGGCCGCCTGTCCGACCCGATCGGCCCCGACGAGCTGGCGGATCGTCTGCGCCAACGCCTGCGACGCGAGCCCCCCGTCGAGGGCGACGCCACCGCCGCCGAAGAATTGCAGGATCCCGAGGCCACCATCCCATGAGCGACCGATTCAAGACCCTCATCGTCGTCACCCTTTGCGCCGTCCTCATCTGGACCTACGCCGACTCGCAGAGCATCCAGACGCGCACGTTTCCCGCCGTGATGCTCCGCGTCCCCGAGCCGCCGTCCACGGCACAGGGTTCGCCGGTGATGTGGCTCCCCGGACTCGATGGGCCCAGCTTCCAGGTCTCGCTGGTCGTCGAGGGCTCCGCCGTCGCACTCGATCGATTCCGCGCCGATCTCATCGAGGCCATCGACCTCACCGCAAGCCCCGCCTTCCCCGTCGAGCCCGGCCGACACGTCGTCCTCCTGGCCGCCGTCTTGGAAGAGCACCCGCTGTTTCGAGAGGCCGGCCTGTCCGTCGAGGTCGATCCACCCACCGTCCAGCTCCAGCTCGACACGATCCACCGCGCCTCGCTGCACATCGACGCGCCCGACCTGCCCGGCATGGACATCGAGACCCGCGCCGCAAACGCCGAACTCGTCCTGCCACGCTCGATCTGGGAGTCGGTCCGGGCGGACATCACGTCGCTGTCCGTCCGGTTGGACATGGCCCGCGTGGAAAACCTCGACACCGGCGTCCAGCACACCCTCCTGTCCGTCCCCATCCAGACGCCCGCTCTCCTGCAGGACGCCCCGTTCCTCGAGATCGAGCCCGCCGCGATCACACTCCTGGTGACGATCCGCGACCCGCGGGCCGAGGCGACCCTCCCCACGGTCTTCTTCTACGTCATCCTGCCGGACAACCAGGTCGGCCGATGGCGCGTCGAGGTCAGCTCCGGCGGCGACGACTTCCTGCGCGACGTCAAGGTCATGGGCCCGACCGATCTCATCGAGCGGATCAACGCCGTCCCCCCGCAGCTCATCATCCGCGCCCTCGTCCAGTTGACACAGGACCAGCTCGACCAGCGGGTGGAGCGCGGCAGCGCCGTCTTCTCCCTGCTCGACACCCAGCTTCAGTTCGAGATCGCCGGCGAGATCGTCGAGAGCCTCCCGGTCGATCTCACCATCACCCCCGTCGAGCAGGAACCTCCTGACGACGAAGACACGGCGACGCCGGGCGACTGAGCCGCCCGTTTCTCCCACCCGAGCACGAGACTTGGGCGGCTTGGAAAGCTAGGCTTGGGGCCCTCCTCACCGGGCCCCGGGCTGGATCGGGGTGGAGGCGATGGGGATCCCGGCCCGCCCCATACGCACGCAGTCTCACCCTCCCCGAGGACCCGAAATTGAAGATCCGAACCGATGAAATCGTCAGCGTCATCAAGCAGGAAATCGATCGATACGCCGCCGAACTCGAGGTCTCCGAGGTCGGACGCGTGGTCGCGGTCGGCGACGGGATCGCGCAGATCTACGGCCTGTCCAACGCCATGGCCGGCGAGCTGCTCGAGTTCCAGACCGGCGACGGCGCCGTCATGGGCCAGGTCTTCAACCTCGAGCAGGACACGGTCGGCTCGGTGATCTACGGCGACTACCTGGCGGTCAAGGAGGGCGACCTGGTCAAGGCCACCGGACGCCTGCTCGAAGTCCCCGTGGGCGAAGCCCTGCTCGGCCGCGTCGTGGACTCGCTGGGTCGCCCGCTCGACGACGGGCCCGCCATTGATACCAAACATTTCCGAAAGGTCGACATCATCGCCCCGGGCATCGCCGAACGCCAGCCCGTGTTCGAGCCGCTCCAGACCGGCATCAAGGCCATCGACTCGATGATCCCGATCGGCCGAGGCCAGCGCGAGCTCATCATCGGCGACCGCAAGACCGGCAAGACCGCCATCGCCATCGACGCCATCATCAACCAGAAGCAGTACTGGGGCACCGAAGAGGCCGTCGTCTGCATCTATGTCGCCATCGGTCAGAAGGAGTCCACGGTCGCGGGCGTGGTTCAGACGCTGCGAAAGCACGGCGCCATGGAGTACACCATCGTCGTCACCGCCGCCAGCTCGACCCCCGCCCCCATGCAATACATCGCGCCCTACGCCGGCTGTGCCATGGGCGAATACTTCATGCACCTGGGCAAAGAGGGCAAGTCGCCCAAGCACGCGCTGTGCATCTATGACGATCTCTCCAAGCAGGCCGTCGCCTATCGACAGCTCTCGCTCCTGCTCCGCCGACCGCCCGGCCGCGAGGCCTACCCCGGCGACGTCTTCTATCTCCACTCGCGCTTGCTCGAGCGCGCCACCAAACTCTCGGACGACAACGGCGGCGGGTCGCTCACCGCGCTGCCCGTCATCGAGACCCAGGAGGGCGACGTCTCCGCATACATCCCCACCAACGTCATCTCGATCACCGACGGCCAGATCTACCTCGAGCCGGAGCTGTTCTTCTCAGGCGTACGCCCGGCCATCAACGTCGGCATCTCCGTCTCGCGCGTCGGCGGCAACGCGCAGGTCAAGGCCATGAAGAAGATCGCCGGCTCGCTCAGACTCGACCTCGCCGCATACCGCGAACTGGAAGCCTTCTCCCAGCTCGGCACCGAACTCGACAAGGCCACGCAGGCACAACTCGACCGCGGCGACCGCATGGTCGAGCTGCTCAAGCAGCCGCAGTTTGTCCCCCAGCACATCGTCGACCAGATCATCTCCATCTTCGCCGGCGCCAACGGCTACCTCGACGATATCGAACCGGCGCGCGTGATCCGGTTCGAGAAGGCCCTGCTCGACTACTTCACCACAGCCGGCAAGCAGGTCTGGGACAGGCTCGAAAAGACCAAGGCCATCGACGACGAGATGGGCGTTCAGCTGCACGAGGCGATCAAGGCCTTCAAGAGCATCTTCACGCCCGATCAAGCCTCAACCGCCGAGTCAACCCCCGAGCCCGCCCCCGCCGGCGCCTGACCGCC
>JADFOF010000218.1 GCA_022563015.1 Planctomycetota bacterium | reverse complement strand
GGGCTCGACGAGCGCCGCGCACTGGCCATGCTCACCATCAGTCCCGCCGAACTGCTCGGCGTCGGCGACCTCATGGGAACGATCCAGGCCGGCAAGGTCGCGAACCTCATCGTCGCCGACGGCCCGATCTTCGAGAAGAAGACAAAGATCCGCGACGTCTGGATCGACGGTCGCCGGCACGAGATCTCGCCACCGCCCCCGATCGACATCGTTGGCGAGTGGAAGTTCGACTTTGATACACCCGGCCACGGCGGAACGCTCATCATAAAGAAAAAAGGCGACAGCTACACCGTGAGCGGTATCGGCGACGACGAAGACGCCGAGGAACTCGTCGCCCGCAATGTCAAACTCGTCGGCAACCGACTCAGCTACCTCGTGGACATGCCCGAGGAAAACACCACCGTCATCGCCACCATCGTCTTCGAGGGCGACACTCTGACCGGCGTGCTGCGCCTGCCCGATGGCCAGCGCATGCCCTGGGTCGGCGAGCGGGCTGCGATCAAGGATCCATACGGCTCCTGGAACGCCGTCGAGCTGGGCGACACCCCCGTCGAGCCGGGCGACACCGACGCGCCTGTGTTCGTCGTCGCCAGGAGTGGCGTCACCGTCAGGGCGGCCGGCGCCGAGACCGAGGCGACCGATGTCTCGGTCCGCCGCGGCGAGGTCTCGTTCACATTCGACGGCTCGGAGATGCGCATGGGCGGCGAAGTATCCGTCGCTGCAACGATCGAGGGCGACACGCTCACCGCAACACTCACCCCCCACGAAGGGCGGAGCAGCGTTGCAAAGTTCCGCCGGGCTCAACCGGACGATGCCCAGGACAAAGCCGATGCCGACAAGTACGCCGACATCCCCGAAAACCTCGGCTACCCGTTCGGCCCATACATGATGCTCGAACCCCCCGCGCAGGACGCGGTCCTCATCACAAACGCCACGATCTGGACCAGCGGCCCAGCGGGCATCATCGAGCGCGGCGAGATCTACATCGAAGGCGGCCTCATCAGGGCCGTCCGCGCGCTGAACCAACCGCGCTCGTTCACCATCGCCGAAAACGCACGAGTCATCGACGCCGCGGGCAGGCACGTCACGCCCGGCCTCATCGACGCCCACTCGCACACCGGCACGTGGTCCGCCGGCACCAACGAGGGTGCACAGGCCGTCACCGCCGAAGTCCGAATGCAGGACACCACCGATCCGGACCCAGTCAACTGGTACCGCCAGCTCGCCGGCGGCGCGACGATCGTCAACACGCTGCACGGGTCGGCCAACCCGATCGGCGGGCAGAACGTCGTCCAGAAAGTTCGCTGGGGCGTCGCCGCGCCGAACGACATGCACCTGGCAGGAGCCATCCCCGGCATCAAGTTCGCGCTCGGCGAGAACGTCAAGCGCGCCCGCTCGCGCGACTCGACTCGCTATCCCCGCACGCGCATGGGCGTCGAGGCCCTCATCCGCGACCGATTCGTCGCGGCCCAGC
Organism: Planctomycetota bacterium; assembly: GCA_022563015.1. Taxonomy (GTDB): domain Bacteria; phylum Planctomycetota; class Phycisphaerae; order Phycisphaerales; family UBA1924; genus JADFGU01. The sequence continues at coordinate 3,292 of JADFOF010000218.1, read as the reverse complement.
AGTACGCAAACGCCTGGGCCGACTGGCGGGCACGACTCGGCGCCTCGCTGAACGACGACGCCCCGCAGCACGCCCAGGGCAGCGAGCAGACCATGACCGGCAGGCGCGGCACCGCGATCGACCTCAACATCGGCAGAGGCGTCCCCAGCCCGCGGCGCGATCTCGAACTCGAAGCCCTCGCCGAGATCCTCGCCGGCGAGCGACTCGTCCACTGCCACTCCTACCGGCAGGACGAGATCCTCATGCTCTGCCGCGTCGCGCAGGACTTCGGGTTCAAGATCGGCACCTTCCAGCACGTGCTCGAGGGGTACAAGGTCGCCGAGGCCATCGAGCAGAACGCCATCGGTGGCTCGTGCTTCTCCGACTGGTGGGCGTACAAGATCGAGGTCCAGGACGCCATCCCCTACAACGGCGCCATCATGCACGACGTCGGCGTCGTCGTCTCGTTCAACTCCGACTCGGACGAGCTCGCCCGCCGCCTCAACACCGAGGCTGCAAAGGCCGTCCGCTACGGCAACATAACCCCCGAAGAGGCGCTCAAGTTCGTCACCATCAACCCCGCCATCCAGCTCATGATCGACAGCCGCGTCGGTTCGCTCGAAGTCGGAAAGGACGCCGACCTCGTCATCTGGTCCGGCGATCCCCTCTCGACATTCACCCGCTGCGAGATGGTCCTCATCGACGGCCGCGAGTACTTCTCGCTCGACCGCGACGGGATCCACCGCGAGCGCATCGCCGCCCAGCGCAACCGCATCATCCAGAAAATCCTCGCCGAGGATTCCGGAAAGGACAAAGAGAAGGGCGAGGAGGAGGAGGACAAGTCCGAAGAGCCCGGGCTCGTCGCCGACCCCTACGCCGACGCGCTCCGCGAATTCTGCCTCGACCTCTACCTCAGCGGGCTCGACCCGATGTCGCACCTCTCGGACGGCTGCGGCGTCTCGCTCCTGGAACACCTCGACGCGTTCATGCAGGGCCGATCAACAAACCACTCACACAACTGAACGGCGACCGCAATGACCAAACACCACACACATCTGACCCTCGCGGCCCTGGCGCTCGCGACCCCCGCCCTCGCGCAGGATCTCACGCACAAGGCCCCGCCACAGGACCACCTGATCGCGATCGTCAACGCCACCGTTCACACGATCTCCGGTCCGACGATCGACACCGGCTATGTCGTCTTCGAGCACGGCGTGATTACTCAAGTCGGCCAAGGCGGATTCAATCTCGCCGGCCCCGGCGAGGTCATCGACGCCACCGGAAAGCACGTCTATCCAGGGCTCATCGGAGCCGTCACGCAGACCGGGCTCACGGAGTTCGGCTCGCTCGGCGACACCGTCGACCACAACGAACTCGGGCAGTTCAAGCCCGAGGTCCGCGCCGCCACCGCTGTCAACCCCGACTCGGCCATCATCCCCGTCACACGGTCGGCCGGGATCCTCGTCACCGGCGTGTTCCCGACCTCGGGCCGGGTTCGAGGCCGCGCGTCCGTCGTCCAACTCGACGGCTGGACCTGGGAGGACATGACGGTGCTCGGCGACGCGGGGCTCGTCATCTCGTGGCCCAACGCACGCCCCATCCGCGCCCCGTGGATGAACCGGAGCGAGAGCGAGCAGCGCGACCGCTCCCGCAAGGAGCTCGACCAGCTCTCGCAGTTCTTCCACCAGGCCAGGACATACATGCAGGCGCGCGCCATCGACCCGACCGTCACCATTGACATCCGCTTCGAGGCCATGCGCTCGGTCTTCGCCGACGGCCCGCAGCGCCGGCCGGTGTTCATCTTCGCCAACGACGTCGATCAGATCACCGACGCCGTCACGTGGGCCGCAACGTACGATCTCAGCGTCATACTCGTCGGCGGCCGCGACGCGCCGCTGGTCGCCGAGCTGCTCAAGGCGCACGGCGTGGGCGTGATCGTCTCGGGCACGCACAAGTTCCCAAAGCGCAACGACTCGAACTACGACGATGCGTTCACGCTCCCCAAACGACTCCAGGACGCGGGCATTCGCTGGTGCCTCGCCAGCGGCCAGAGCGCAGCGCATGAACGAAACCTGATGCACAACGCCGCCACCGCCGTCGCCTTCGGCCTGTCGCAAAGCGATGCCATCCGCGCCATCACGCTCTCCGCCGCCGAGATGCTCGGTGTCGCGGACACGCTCGGGTCCATCGACATCGGCAAGAGCGCCACGCTCATCATCGCCGACGGCACGCCGCTGGAGATCACCACCAGCATCGAGCGAGCCTTCATCGACGGCCGCGACATCGACCTCACCAACAAGCAAACCAAACTCAACGACAAGTACCGCGAGAAATACCGCCAGCTCGGCGTAGACAACTCCGGGAACTGACCCCGCACAAACCAAGGCAGACACCGAGCCCCCACCGGAAGGTGGGGGTCTTTGCATCGAGAATGCACCAGAATCAACGAGTCGCCGCCGGAAGCGAGCGCAATCGAAAACCTCCTCGCGCTCCAATAGCGCGCACAAACAGAGCCCCCCGCGCAAGCGGGGGGTCCTCTCATATCTCCATGTCTCTCACATCTCCATGTCTCTTCTATCGAACGATCGAAGAAGGACCCCCCGCTCGCGCGGAGGGCTCTGTTGTTCCGGCGCCGGCCACGGCCGTGCTCACCCGCCCGTGCCGAACACCTCCTTGGCCCGGTCGCGAAGCCTGGCCTTGGCCTGCTCCACCGCGTCCAGCGCCTCGCGAAGCTGCGACAGCTCGCTCTCGCGCAGCTTCAACCCCTCGCGGATGAACACCGCGGCAGCTTCGGAACGGCTCTTCACGGACCCGGACTCGACCCACGCGTCCAGCGCCCGGCTCGTCGCCTCGTCCACGCGGACCATCACGACCTGATCGCGCGCGCCCGCCGCCACGCACTCCACCGACTCTTTCAGATCCGGCGCCACGCAGACCACCTTGACCCGCGCCCCCTCGTCGCCACACACGCAGCAGCTCGCATCGAGGTGGATGCCCTTGTCCCGCAGCGCATCGCGGATGGACTCGAAAATCTGCCCGACGTTCGCTTCAATCACAGCAACTCCTCCCCGGCTTGCAGCAGCCGACTTTGGGCGTGCAGCATTCCGACTCTGGCTCGCAGCACGCGGCCTGGGGCGGGCAGCAGCCTGATTCCGACGTGCAGCACGCTGTTTTCGGTTCACAGCACCGCTTCTGGGGTCCGCAGCAGTCATTCCTGGCCATGGCCGATCTCCTTTCGTGAGAGTATTACACATTACATCTTACAACTTTCGACGCAGAAGTCAACCTCAAGGCTCAGATTTCCTGTACCGCG
>JADFOF010000217.1 GCA_022563015.1 Planctomycetota bacterium | reverse complement strand
GTCGTCACCACCCATCCCGATATGACGTGAAACGGCAGGTACAGCCGCTTGACCCACCACGTCCGAGGCGTCCAGTACTGGTCCTGGTGCAGGTTCACCAGCGGCAGGAACGTGTCCAGCGAGTACGTCAGCGGGCTGTAGTCCGGGTACTTGTTCACCCACACGTCCGCATATCCACGGCGGCTCCACTCCTTGAGCGCGAGGCTCTGCGTCGGCTGCATCCGCCGCTCCAGCGGTGCCGTCTGCGCATTCACGCTGAACACGATCCACCCCAGCAACACGAACCCCGCCAGCCAAGCCAGAGGCCGCGCACGGTTGTATCCATGTCCCACCACCAGCCCGAGAATCCATCGGCCAATCCAGGTTACACACGCTTGTCCGCGTAAACGCCAGCGTTTTAGCCCGTGTTCGTTGTTGTCCCAGAGTTCGCGAAACGCCGGGCCGATCCGCTTCCACGCCGCACGCGTGAGGATCTGGTCGGCCCACTTCTCGTGCCCCTGCCGCCGCAGTACGGAAGCGAGTTGGTGATACGGCTGCGGGTCGAAGCCCTTCTGACCAAAGCCCTTCACCGTCCGGTCGTGCCGAGCCAACCATTCAAGACGCCTCTTGGCGTCGAGCGGGCTTTTGGCAAGTATTGAGTCATACTTTGTTCCTGTCAGCAGCAACTGGTCAGGCCAACTCGATTCATCATCGACGAGGTGCCCAAGATTTGCCGTGGTGAGATCCACGATTTCGTCATCAGGGAAGCTTGCTTCACTGAAGAAGCTGAACCTTCCGACAATCAACCCTTGGGCGATGAGCGATCGAGGTCTAGGAGAAGGGTCTCGCTTCCTGTATCTGGCGCATGCAAACGACCCTCCGATGAGGTCGAGATCACCGCCGATACAAGCACCGATTAGAGCGACTTCTCCATTCGCATTGAAACCGTTGCTTAGCGTCACGTTTGCTCCGACCTTGAGTCCGTTAACGTTGAGCGAACGAGGCTGTCCGACCGGTTCGCCGTCAATGGCTCTGGCGCAGGCGAACGACCCATCCGAGCACTGGAAGTTGCCGCGGATGTCGCCATCAAGAAAGCGGACCATCCCATCTGCCGTGAATCCGTCGATCAAGAGGACGTTCCCCCCGATCTTGATTCCGTCGGCACGGATCGAATGCGGCTCACCAATCGGATTACCGTTCTTATCTTTGGCGCAGGCAAAAGACCCACCGGCGCAGCGGAGGTTACCGCCGATGTCTACGCTGAGCAAGCTGACCCTCGCATCGGCGGTGAATCCCTCGTCCAATAGGACATTTGATCCAACCTTGAGACCGTCGGCAACGATTGAAGACGGGTCGCCAACCGGCTCGCCGTCCCCGTCTCTGGCGCAGGCGAACGACCCGTCGGAGATAAGGAGGCTGCCGCCGATTACCCCTTCTCTCAGTACCACGCATCCCCTGCTCGAAACGTGATGCATCCACACACCACTCTCGACGATCAGACTGCTCGCCCTGATGCCTGCGCAAAACGAGTAACGAATATCGAGCAAGCGCAACTTCGTTCGCTCAAGCGCGAGCGTGTGCGGCAGCGCACAGCCCTGCAGAGCCAGTGTGAACGGCACAGATACGTCGGACAGATCAACCGTCATGCCGCCTTCTTCCGGGCACGATTCACCGGTGATGAACGCGTTGCGCACTCTTACCCCACGCGGATCGATCAGCGCAATCGCGCTGGGCTCCGTGCACACCCACCGGATTAAGGTGCCGCGCACCTTGCGACGTTCGGGCCACGCTTCCCAGCAGCCCCACTCAGCATCTTCGTCGAGAGTCTCATCCTCCTCGCGGGCCACATCGCACACGCGGCCATGGGCCGCTGCGCGGAGCACGTCCTGCTCCGTGTCGGTCAGGTCGGGGAACGCCCGCTCGCCAAGCGCGACGAGCAGCTCCGCCCGCTCGGCCGGCCCGGCCGGTGCGCTTACCCGGTGCACCGCGTCATCACCCTTTGCCTCCGAAGCGTTCACAGGCGTTGTCATACGATCAGTTTATCGCAGTTGCGTTCTCTCCGACTCGCCCAGACGTAAACCCGCCTCAACCACGGTCACAGCCACACAGAGGTTGCTATTTCGAGAATGACCCCTTCACTGAAATAGCGAACTTACTATTTCAGTCGGCAATAACTACCCGCCTCACGCCCCGGCCTCCACCTCCCCCACCTTCTCGAACGTGAATCCGCCTCCCACCGCGTCCACGACGATGCGGTCGCCCGGGCCGAACTCGCCGGCGAGCAGGCGGCTGGCAAGCTGGTTCTCGATCCGCTGCTGGATCGTCCGCTTCAGCGGCCTGGCCCCGAACGCCGGGTCCCACCCCTCGCTGGCCAGCAGCGCCTTGGCCTCAGCCGTCAGCTCGAACTCGATCTCGCGCTGCGCCAGGCGATCGCGCAGGTGCCCCGCCTGGATCTCGACGATCCGCGCCAGTGCCTCGCGCTTGAGCTGGTGAAAGACCACGATCTCGTCGATGCGGTTGAGCAGCTCGGGCCGAAAGAACTCGCCGCGCATCTCCATGTCCAGCCGCGCCCTCAGCTCTCCCTGCTCCAAATCCGGCGTCATCCCAGTGCCCTGAACATCCACGCCCGGTCGGCGTCGGATCAGGTCGCGCACCGTCGCCTCGATCTCCCAATCCTCCGCACCCGCCTCGGTCATCTCCTGGATCTTCTGGCTGCCCAGGTTGCTCGTCATCACGATGATCGTGTTCTTGAAGTCGACCGTGCGCCCCTTGCCATCCGTCAGCCGACCGTCGTCGAGCAATTGCAGCAGCACGTTGAACACGTCCGAGTGGGCCTTCTCGACCTCGTCGAACAGGATCACCGCGTACGGGCGCCGCCGCACCGCCTCGGTCAGCACGCCGCCCTCTTCATACCCCACGTACCCGGGCGGGGCCCCGATCAGCCTGGCCACCGCGTGCTTCTCCATGAACTCGCTCATGTCGATCCGCACCAGCGCCTCTTCGGTGTCGAACAGAAACTCCGCCAGCGCCTTGCAGGTCTCGGTCTTGCCCACGCCGGTCGGCCCGAGGAACAGGAAGCTGCCGATGGGCCGATGCGGGTCGCCCAGCCCGGCCCGCGAGCGCCGCACCGCGTCCGACACCGCCTTGAGCGCCTCCTCCTGCCCCACCACCCGCTCGGCCAGGTGTGCTTCCATCCGCAGGAGCTTCTCCCGCTCCGCCTCGACCAGCCGCGACACCGGGATCCCGGTCCAGCGCGCGACGATCTCGGCGATCTGCTCGGCGTCCACCTCTTCCTTCACCAGCGCGTCGCCGCGGTCCTGCCGCTCGTCCAGCGAACGCACCGCCTCCGCCAGCCGCCGTTTCAGCTCGGGCAGCTCGCCGTACTGGATCCGGGCCGCAGCTTCGAGATCGCCCCGCCGCTGCGCCTGCTCGAGCTCGACCCGCCTGTGGTCCATCTGGGCCTTGACGTCTTTGACCGCGTCCAGCTCAGCCTTCTCGGTCTTCCACCGGGCCGAGAGCGCGCTATTGCGCTCCTGCAGGTCGCTCAACTCGCGCTCGATCCGCTCAACTTCCTTGTTCCCCCCCTTCGTCGCTCCGTCGCTTCGTCGCTCGGTCGCTCCGATCCTCACCGCCTCGCGCTCGATCTCCAGCTGCAGGATCTTCCGCCGAATCTCGTCCAGCTCCGTCGGCATCGAGTCGTTCTCGATGCGCAGGCGCGACGCCGCCTCGTCGATCAGATCGATCGCCTTGTCGGGCAGGAATCGGTCGGTGATGTATCGGCTGCTCAGGCTCGCCGCAGCCAGGATCGCGCTGTCCTGGATCCGCACGCCGTGGTGGGCCTCGTACCGCTCCTTGAGCCCGCGCAGGATCGCGACCGTCTCCTCGACGCTGGGCTGCTCGACCAGGATCGGCTGGAATCGCCGCTCAAACGCCGCGTCCTTCTCGATGTGCTTGCGATACTCGTCCAGCGTCGTGGCGCCGATGCACCTGAGCTCGCCGCGGGCCAGCGCCGGCTTGAGCAGGTTGCCCGCGCTGACCGCGCCCTCAGCCGCCCCCGCCCCCACCACCGTGTGCAGCTCGTCGATGAACAGGATGATCTCGCCGCCGGACGCCTCGACCTCGCGCAGCACCGCCTTGAGACGCTCCTCGAACTCCCCGCGATACTTCGCGCCCGCCAGCAACTGTCCGATGTCCAGCGCCATGATCCGCTTGTCGCGCATCAGGTCCGGGCAGTCGCCGTTGACGATCCGCAGCGCCAGCCCCTCGGCGATCGCGGTCTTACCCACGCCGGGCTCGCCGATGAGCACCGGGTTGTTCTTGGTCCGCCGACAGAGCACCTGCACGCACCGCCGGATCTCCTCGTCGCGCCCGATGACCGGGTCCAGCTTGCCCTGCTGCGCCATCTCCGTCAGGTCGATCGCGTACTTCTTGAGGGCCTCGTAGGTTGACTCGGCCCCGGGGTCGTTGATGGTCTCGACCCCGCTCGCCTTGCGGATCTGCTCGATCGCCGCCGTGACGTGCGTGCGCGCCACACCCAGCGCGCTGAGCACGTCCTTGCCCGGCCCGCCCGCGTCGCACACCGCCAGCAGCAGGTGCTCGCTCGAGACGTAGGCGTCTTTCATCGCGTCGGCCTCGGCCTCGGACTTGCCCAGGATCTCAAGCAATGCCCGCCCCGCCTGCCCGGCCCCGGAGTTGGTCGTCGGCTGTCGGCCCAGCTCGCTGTCGGCGATCGCCGCCACCCGCGCCGCATCAGCCCCGCATCGGCCCAGGATCGCCGCCGCAGGCCCGCCGTTCTCCTTGAGTAATG
>JADFOF010000216.1 GCA_022563015.1 Planctomycetota bacterium | reverse complement strand
GGACGCCGATCTCGAGCGCCTCGCCCGCGCCACGCCCATGTTCTCGGGCGCCGACCTGGCCGCGATCATCAACGAGGCTGCCATCGCCGCGACCATGGCCGAAAAGGACTTCGTCGAGCAGGAGGACCTCGAGGAAGCCCGCGACAAGGTGCGTTTCGGCCGGGCCAAGAAATCCCGCAAACGCGAGGATGACGACAACCGCCGCACCGCCTACCACGAGGCCGGCCACGCCGTCCTCCAGGCCTTGCTCGATCACGCCGACCCGCTGCACAAGGTCACCATCATTCCGCGAGGCCAGTCCCTTGGCGCTACGTTCAGTCTTCCCACGAAGGATCGCACCGGCGTCGGGCTCAAGTGGATCACCGACACCATGCAAGTCCTGTGCGCCGGGCGAATCTCCGAGAAGCGGGCCACCGACGACATCGATTCCGGCGCCGCGATGGACATCCAGTACATCACCGAGCTCGCACGGCACATGGTCCTCGAATGGGGCATGAGCGAGCGGCTCGGCTTCGTCCGCTACGCCGGCAGCGACACGCGCGAGTTCTTCCTGCCAGAGAAGGAGTATTCCGACGACACGGCCCGCATCGTCGACGAAGAGGTCAAGAGCATCATCTCGGGCGCCTACGCACGGGCCACGAAACTCGTCGACGAGAGCTGGGACAAGATCGATCGCGTCGCCAACGCACTGATCAAGCACGAAACCCTCGACGCCGAGGACGTCCACGCCCTCATGCGCGGCGAGACACTCGACAAGCCGACGGTCGCCGACCTGCTCAAGGCCGAAGCCAAGAAGGACGAGTCCGAGTCGTCGTCGCCCGCACCCAGGCCGGCCGAAGACCCCGAAACACCGCCCGACGCACTCCCGAGCCCGGCGTAGCAGGTTCTCAGATCGGAAGCAACGTCAAAGGTGTGTGAAGCGCGCCAAGTCTGAACAGAGCGATGTTCCGGATATCCATCACACCAACGCCCAGAGATACCAATCCCTGGGCTTCGTTCACCCACAACCCACTCGCGCCTCACTCCTCCCGCGCACCCTCCAACAGGCGAGGCACGACCGTTACCTCGACCGCCTCGGTCAGCTCCTTGCCGCTCTTCACGCCCGCCTCCTCGAACTTCCGCAGCGTCGGGATCAACCGGCTCTCCATCGACCCGGCCAGCTTGTTGTACTTGTCAACCGCCTGACGCAGGTTCGTCCCAAGCCCATTGAGGTGCGCCATCGCCACGCACACGCGGTCGTGCAGCTCCTGCCCCATCGAGAGCAGCGCCTCCGCCTCCTCGCGCAGCTTGTTGCTCTGCCACCCGACCGCAACCGCACGCAGCAGCCCGATCAGCGTCGTCGGGCTCGCGATAATCACGCGCCGCGCCGCCGCCTCTTCCATCAGGTCGGGTCGCCGCGACATCGCCGCGTCCACGAACTGATCGCCCGGCACGAACATCACGACAAGCTCGGGCGATCCGTCGTACATCGACCAGTAGCTCTTCTTTGACAGATCCTTCGCCTGCTCCGCGACATGCCGCGCAAACCGCTCCAGACACTCTTCTGCTTCCTCCGGCGACTCCGCCTCGAGCGACTCCAGATACGCCTGGATGTTCGTCTTCGCGTCAACCACCACCTCGCACCCGTTGGGCAGATGCACCACCATGTCCGGCCGCAGCGCGTTCCCCTCGCTGTCGCGCACCTGGTCCTGGGTCGTGAAGTCGCAGTGCTCGCTCATCCCCGCAAGCTCCGCCACACGCTGGAGCTGGATCTCCCCGTACCGCCCGCGCACGTGCGGCTCACGCAGCGCCCGCGACAACTTTGTCGTTGCGGCGATCGAATCGGCCACAGTGGTCCCCAGCTGCGCGAGCCACTCGCGCGTCTCGTCCAGCGTCTTCCCGATCGGCGACACCAGCTTGTCCAGCGCCGCCTTGCTCTCTTTCTGCTGCGAGGCGGACTGCTCAGAAAGCCACTTGCGAAAGTCCTCGCCCGACGCGCGCAGCGATCTGGCCGACAACGCCTCGAACTTCTCGGCCATCTGCTTATCCCGCGCCGTGGTGTGCTCTTCGAATTTCGCCCGAAGCTCTTCCTCCTTTTCGAGGCTCATGGCATTCAGCTCGCGCACCTTGCCAAGTTCCACCTCGTGCAGCGCCTCGACCGACTCAAGCTCTTGCCGCACCGCCGCGAGCGCCAGATCCATCGATCGCACCTGCTCATCCAGCTCACCCGCCCGGGCCGCCCTCACCTCCGCAGCCTCGCGCCTGGCCCGCTCCTCGCGTAGATCACCCCCGACCCGCGCTCGACTCACGCCGAGCACAACCGCAGCAACCCCCGCCAAACCCGCCAGCACGCCAAGCACCACGTTCAGCACGTCCATGCCACAGTCTATCAGGGGCCCATCAGCCCCCTCGCTGGAAGGGACCCCCTTCGAATCGAGACGGCATAAGCCCGAGCATCCGATTCTGCCCGGCACCCGCACCTGAGTCCCACCTGCCACATTGGCACTCCGGGGCCCCATGGTCCATCCCTCTGGCAGCATCGGGCCGCCATAAACTAGCGTAACTGCTTGTATAACAAGGCTTTAGAACATCACTCGTCCCGGCACGCCCCTTGCCTCCATTTCACACGATGGTCAATGTGCGCTCACTGCAACCGCCCGGCTCCGCGCTCCCATCGGACCGCGGGGGCGACAGTCGGCTCAACCTCCTGCTGTCCTGCGCGCACTGGAACCCGCAGAACTGGGCCGACCGCCTCCCCACGCTCCTCGAACCCATGGGCGTTCGGTCCTTTCGCGCCGCCTCGGGCGTCGAGGCCACGCGCGTTCTGCAGCAGACCAACGTTCACATCGCCGTGGTCGATCTCGCACTGCCCATGGACCCCGCCGCCGGCGCCACCGAGGAGGGCGGGTCGGGCCTGCTCGAGTTGCTCGCCCGGCTGGCCTCGCCGCCCCCGACCGTCGTCATCAAGAGAGCGCGCTCGACGCGCGACGATCGCCGCGAGCTCGCCGCCGCCCTCCGCACCGGCGCCTTCGCCGTCATCGATCGGCCCCGGGACGCCTCCGATGTCGAGTTGCTCCTTGAAGTCCTCCGCCGATGCCTCCTCCGCCATTACGCCGGACGATGGCCCAGCCCTGAGTAGAACCCGGCGGTTCGGCCCGTCGCCGACCGCTTCATCCGCACCACCAAACTTCACCGTTGGAGATCCGAAGAGATGGCAAAGTCCAAGAAGACCATGATCCGGCCGCTGCACGACAAGATCCTCATCCGTCGCGACGAGGCGGAAGACAAAACCGATTCGGGAATCTTCCTGCCCGAGTCGTCCAAGGACAAGCCCAAGAGCGGCACCATCGAGGCCGTCGGCGACGGCGCCATCAACACCGAGACCGGAGGCCGCATCCCACTCTCCGTCAAGAAGGGCGACCGCGTCATCTTCACCTCGTACGCCGGCACCGACGTCAAGCTCGGCATCGACGAGCTGCTCATCATGAGCGAGGACGACATCCTCGCCATCGTCGATTGACTTCCCAAGGAGCACGCTCCATGACCGCCCCCGAACTCGCCAGAATCCTCGAAGGAATCGATCTCAAGAAGAAGCCCGAGATCACGCTTCTCCTGGACGGGCTCGCGGTTGTCATCAAGCTCGCCTCCTTTATCGAGCCCACCGCCGCCGTGCCCGGCGCCGACCACCAGGGATCAGACCTCTTCGAGCTCCAGGGCACGATCCGGCTGCACGACAAGCCCTTCACGGTCGGCTCGCTGTTCGTCGAGCCCGCACACGTCACCGCCGTCGCCGTCGAGCAGCACCTCCACTAATACACGCACAACATCGTTCGAAAGGAACATATTACATGGTTGCCAAGCAGATCGCATACAACACCGACGCCCGCGAGCGAATCCACAAGGGCATTAAGAAGCTCACAAACGCAGTCAAGATCACGCTCGGCCCGTCCGGCCGCGTTGTCGTGCTCCAGAAGTCATACGGCGCGCCGACCATCACCAAGGACGGCGTCACCGTCGCCAAGGAGATCGAGCTGGAAGACCCCTACGAGAACATGGGCGCCCAGATGATCAAGGAGGTCGCCTCCAAGTCCAGCAAGGACGCCGGCGACGGCACCACCACCGCCACCATCTACGCCGAGGCCATCTTCGCCGAGGGGCTCAAGAACGTCACCGCCGGCGCCAACACCAACGAGATCAAGCGCGGCATCGACAAGGCCGTCAAAACCATCGTCGAAGAGCTCGCCAGAATGTCCAAGACCGTCTCCGCCTCGAAGGAGATCGCCCAGGTCGGCACCTGCTCCGCCAACCAGGACGAGGAGATCGGCAAGATCATCGCCAAGGCCATGGACAAGGTCGGCAAGGACGGCGTCATCACCGTCGAAGAGGGCAAGACCCTCGACACAGAGGTCGAGCTGGTCGAGGGCATGCAGTTCGACAAGGGCTACCTCTCGCCGCACTTCGTCACCGACGTCGCCAACATGGAGGCCGTCCTCGAAGACTGCTACGTCCTCATCCACGAGAAGAAGCTCTCGTCCGCCAAAGACCTGCTGCCCATCCTCGGCAAGGTCGCCGACTCGGGCAAGAGCCTGCTCATCATCGCCGAGGACGTGGACTCCGAGGCCCTGGCCATGCTCGTCGTCAACCGCCTCCGCGGCGTGCTCAAGGTCGTCGCCGCCAAGGCCCCGGGCTTCGGCGACCGACGCAAGGCCATGCTCGAAGACATCGCCATCCTGACCGGCGGCACCGCCGTCATGGAGGAGCTCGGCACCGACGTCGAGAAGATCGAACTCTCAGACCTCGGCCGGGCCAAGAAGACCACCATC
>JADFOF010000215.1 GCA_022563015.1 Planctomycetota bacterium | reverse complement strand
AGAGGCGGCACATTGGCTACCGTGAGATCGGGCTCGTGCAGCCTCATCCCTCACGTTCCGTTGGCGTCCCGCATTCGGGGCAGACCCCGCCGTCGAGTCCGCGCAGGTCGTAGCGGCACTTCGGGCACTGCCACGGCTTGGCGCGGCGGTCGGTGTACCAGAGCCAGGCGGTGGGCGCGGCGATGAGGAGGAGGGGAAACCACAAAGGAACACCGATGACGTACGCCGTTGTTCCCCCCCAATTGAACCCTGTGATGAGGAAAGACGGGTCGAGCGAAAACTCGGTTACCTCGAACCGCGGGTCTTTCAGATTAGATCCGGGTGCCACGCTGTCCATGTCCCACAGAATGAGAGCGACCTGGCCCTCAGCCAGGCCGACGTTAGCCCATTTCGTCGATGTCTCGTTTAGGCTGAGAGCCAGCAGACAATTGACCTTGGTAGACACGCCGTACGAGAGAAGTACAAGAGCCGTGAGTGCAGTTCCCACCCACTTCAGCCGCCGCCGCGTGATGAGTCGGGGGAGCTTCATGCCTCACGCCCCGTCGGCTTGCCACACTCGGGGCAGACGGCGAAGTCGCCTACCGGGTACGCGCAATGCACACACAGCCCACGCTGGCGGCGACGACGGACGCGCTGGCGATCTCGCACACGGCCGACCGTGCTCAGCATCATCCACGCAAGCGTCCCGTACAGCAGCGTCGAGTATATGAATCCCGGCCACAACGGAAGAATCGGGAGAACTCCGTGATAGAACGGATCCGGCAACTACGAAGGACGGTTCATGCCGCGTGCGAGAATGGAGAATTGTGGCAGGCGAGGCAGTTGCGGACTTGTGCTTGATGAGTTGAAAGGACTTGCCCCAACGGAGCCAGTCAGATGGGACAGGGACCGGAATGGAAGGCCAAGTTTGTATTCAGTAATTGTCAGTAACGCACTTGGCTCTTCTCGCGTCCCCACGGCTCCGAATGCCGTTCGCTGGGTGACACCTCGCCCTTCATATTCATGCATCAAAACAAACGGTGGCCAATCATCGGGTCGATACCGCTCAAACCAAGGCCCTCCGCCAAGCTCTTCAGACTGCCAATCATGGGTCGCAAACAACGCACACCCCCACGCGACCGCGACCGTCATCACGCCGCCGAGAATCAGACAGACTACCGCTCGCCGAACTCTCCCCCGCGTGACCAGCCGCCGTAGCCGCCCCTGTGCCATGCGAGAAGTGTATCGGTGGGCCGGCGAGTGGGGGGGGCGATTGTTCAGTCCGGGCGGCGAAGCATCGAGATCACGAACTGTACCGAAGGGTTTGCGTCGGGCTTGGCCGGCAATTCGTCGAGCACGGGCAGCGCCTCGGTCGCAACCGGTACAAATCTGGCGATCGCGGTGAGCGCCAGATCGACCCGTGCCGGGTCCTCATCGTCGAGATACGACATGACCAGCGGCAGAGAGGGCATCGCGTCCTCACGCAGCAACCCGATAAACTGATACCCCGCGACATACTCCCAGCCCACCAGCTCCACGCCCATCCGCCCCTCAATGAAGAGCCGCATGAGCGGGATCGAGATGTGCGCCTCCTCGCCGCGCAGCACGCTCAGACTGGGCGCGAGCACGACACGCTCCTCCGCCCCAAGTGTGCGCGTGAGCCGCACGGCGATCGCGGGTTCGGCGCGCTCCCTGGCCGGCTCACCGATCAACGCGAGCGCCACCGCCGCCGTGAGCGCGACCTGCTCGCTGCCGTCGGCGACCACTTCAGTGAGCGCATCGATCGCCGCATCGCCACCGATGCGACCGAGGGCGATCGCTGCACGATCGTGGTTAGGCTTCGACGGCGAATGCAGCAACGTCGAGAGTGTCTCGACGTCCTCATCGGAGCCGACTCGGCCAAGGATTTCGATCGCAACCGCGTGGTGCGAGTTATCGCTCCACCACCGTACCCTTGCGTCGCCATCCATGATCCGCTCGTCGCGCTTCTCCCATGCGGTAATAAACATGGATATGCGCTCGGCCAGGGCATTGGAACGACCCGGGCGGAGTTCGTGGATGAGTGTCAGCGTGCCCAGCGAGGGCTGAACGGCGGAGAAGCGTTTCGCGAGGCGTTCGGAGAGGACTGTTCGATGTCGCGCACTGAGCTGGCCGTAACGAGCCCGAATGAACAGCTCGCCCCATGTTTCGCTGATCGGATCAACGCCGTCGGCATCGGCCAGCATGACCAGCAGCGTTGACGGCGCGTGCCGCTGCCACTTCTGGGCGCGGAGCATCGGCGTCGCCCACAGGCCCGCACCCGCGACGACGAGCGAGAGGCCGAAGACGGCGAGTCTCCAGAAGTGGCGGGTCCGGCGGAGCTGCCCGGCCTTGACTATTCGCCGCCCGCACTCGGGGCAGATGTGCGCGTTGGCGTCGTCCGCCACCGCCCCGGCCATGTCGTACCAGCACCTGGGACAGCGACGTCGTCCTTTCGGCTGCCCGCGAATGAACAGCGCCCACGCCACTATCGCGCCGCCGCCGAGCGCGATTAAGAACCCGGACCACCAGAAGACTTCCGCCGACATGACACCAAACTATACGGCGGGCTGGGCGCTACCGACCTGCGCGGCGCAGAACAGGGCAAGGGTGGTAGCTGTCAAGCGAGGTATGTGTCGCATCACGATTCACCTCCAAGCCGAGCCGATTCTGGACCAGCATACCAGACTCACGATCGGACACAAGGGGGGTTCCGCGTTGACGAGGGCTGGGATCCGGTCATTTGTGGGGCGGAATCAAGCCGCGTGGCTCAGATTGGGGGCATCTGCGGGGGCGGCTTCACGGCCCGATGTCAGTTGACACCAGCGCAGCACGCCCCTACCATAGCAGCGGAATGGCGAAGAGACCCGCACTTCCGACCCTGAGTGGCGTTCTCCAGCGGGAGATCGTTGACTGCGGCGCGCCGGTGCGGCAGATTGCCCGAGACTCTGGGGTTGACCATGCCGTGCTGTCTCGATTCGTGAACGGGCACAGGACGATCACATTGGACACCGCCGACCGGCTGGCGGGGCACTTGGGCTTCGTACTGAAGCGTGTGAAAGGGGCTTGACCATGGCGAGCGTGTTCCAAAGAGAACAGAAAGGCAAATGGTTCTACTCGTGGGTGGACGCGGACGGCAATCGCCACTGCCGAACAGGTGCCAAGAGCAAGCGCCAGACCGAACGGCTGGCGCAGAAGGTCCAGGACGAGGTTGACCGCGAGAAACTCGGGCTGGTGGACCCAGACGAAAAGCGGTTCGGCGATCACGAGAAGCGGCCGATCGCGGAGCACATTGCGGACTTCCTTGAGTCCATGCGCGCCGCGAGGCGTGCGACGCGGTACGTGAAGGTCCGCGAGGGACAGCTGCGCGACTTGGTTGAGGGGGTCAACGCCCAGCGGCTATCCCACCTGACGCCCGATGCGGTCGAGGGGCACCTCAACTCACTTCGCAAGAAGCCCGGCCGGTACAACGAGGCGCTCGGGCTGGGGCTGTCGGCCGCCACGATCAACGGACACCGGGCGGCAGCGGTGTCGTTTCTGACGTGGTGCGTTCAGAGGGGCCGGATTTCAGGAAACCCTCTGACCTGCCTCAGAACACTCAACGTCCAGAAAGACCGCCGGAGGCAGAGGCGGGATCTGACCATGGACGAGATCGACCGACTTCTCGCGGCGACGGACACGCCCGACAGGCGGTATCGGCGGATTGTGTATCTCGTGGCCCTGCTCGCCGGGCTTCGCCGAAGCGAACTCGAATTGCTCACCTGGGGAGACGTGGATTTCGAGGCGGGCGTGATCTTCGTGCCGGCGACAATCGGCAAGTCCGGCCGGGACGACATGGTCCCCATGAATGACCAGCTGCGGGCCTCGCTCGCCGCAGAGAAGCCTCAAGGCGCCAAGCCGACAGATCGGGTCTTCCGGTCCATCCCCCAGATCAGGACCGTCTACCGCGACTTCGAGCGGGCCGGGATCCCGGTGCAGGACGACGCGGGCCGGTGGGTGGACCTCCACGCGACCCGCGCCACGTGCGTGACCATGCTGCTTCGGGCCGGCGTGAACCCGACGCTTGTGCAGAAGTTCGCCCGCCACGCCAAGCTGACCACGACGATGCAGCACTATTCCAAGCTCGGGATTTCCGACGCCGCTGAAGCTGCGGCGGCGCTGCCCGAGTTCGGCGGCCCCGCCCAGTCAGGCGATCGTGCACGGGGCGGATCGGCAGCGAGGACAGCGTGATACAGCAGAAACTACAGCACGACTTGCAGCGACACGGAGGGACAGCCCGCGACACGGGCGAAAACCAGCCTTTCGGGCTGCCGCACGGGGTCGTACCGGGGGTGATCGTGTCGCGGCCTGACGCAGCCCCCAAAAGTCACGTTGCCAACGTGAATGTCGTCGGTTCGAGCCCGATCACCCGCTTTGACCCGCAGCGCGGACCGATGGCGGCTGGGCGGGTCGTGGCTGGCATGGTCGAAGCTATTTGAGGTGATGCTCGGGCCGATCCGCGTCCACACCGTCGCGGAGCCGAGCGTTCCCAGCAAGCTCGGGCCGCTGCCGATCATGCTGTGCGTTCGCAGAATCGATGAGCGGGAACCGTTCGCGCGAGCGTATGGAGTCGTGTGGCGCTAGACTGTCGAGCCCGGACGGCGAGATCTGTTGCCGTGTTGTGGGAGTCGGGCGACAGCATCTGGCAGGAGCCCTCAGCATGAGCACTCGTCAGGCCTGGCATTTGACACGCTGGGGCCGCGCGTGCCTGTTTCTGGGAAGCATCAGGCTGGCGGTGCCGGTGCTGACGATCATCTCGGGCATTCTCGTGTGGGGGACGTGGA
>JADFOF010000214.1 GCA_022563015.1 Planctomycetota bacterium | reverse complement strand
CTCGGTCACGTGCAGTACGTCGCTCTTCGCTTTGACTGACATTCCTGTTCTCCGTTCACGTTGCTTCCACAGCCCTTCCCGCCTGATCCTCAGTTGTCGCCCGGCGCGCCGGACGACAACACCGACGAGACACCGCTCAGACCTTCGCCTGCTCGCCCGACTCCACGAGTGGGAAATCGATTTCCGTCTCCGCGATGTGGTTGAAGTAATTGCTGAACGTGTTCAGCGCGACCAGCGCGATGACCTCGGCCAGCTCGCCGTCGGCGTACCCGGCGGCCCGGAAGTTCTCGACGTCCTCGTCGGCGACCCAGCCCCGTTGGATGACCACGGCCTTGGCGAATGTGAGCACCGCCTCGACCTTCGGGTCGGTCGAGAACCCACGCAGGTTGGCCTGAAGCTCCTCGGCATCCACCCCCGCGCCTTTGCCGATGGCTGTGTGCGCCGACGCGCAGTAGTTGCACCCGTTGACGCCCGCGATCACCAGCGCGATCTGCTCGCGCAGTGCCGGGGTGAACGACCCGCCCCCAATGGTCTGCGAGAAGTTCAGATACGACTCGAGCACCGCCGGCGAGTTCGCCATGGTCTTCATCAGGTTCGGAACCCTGCCGAACTTGCCCTGGACGGCGTCCAGAAGCGTCTTGGCCTTTCCCTGGGCCTGATTCGGATCGATCGGGTTGATGCGTGGCATTTCGTGGTCTCCTGGTTGGCCCCGTCGGACTCGTGCCAACGGGGCTGGTTTTGGGCGATCGTCGTGTGGCCTGGTCCGTGCCGGGCCCGATCGCACTGCACAAACTATACAGACCCATCCGTCTATTTCAGGCTCGCCGGAAAAATTCTGAAATGTGATGTACGGACCCGTGACGGCCGATCCGGATCAAATTACAGCAAATATCATACGGGTATCGTTAGGATATCGTAAAAAGTTTCGCCCGAACACGGCCCATTCTCTCGACGTAGACAAGACTGTCTCGTATAGTCAGGGTGAAAGGAGCCCGTCAGTGCCCGCGAGCAAACGCGAACAACTCGTCGACACCGCGATGCGGCTGTTCTGCAGCGACGGCTTCCAGCGCGTCGGCATCGACCGGATTGTAGCAGAAGCGGGCGTCGCCAAGATGACCCTCTACAACCACTTCAAGTCCAAGGACGAGCTGGTGCTGGCGGCACTGCGGCGTCGGGATGAGCTGTTCCGCAACAACTTCAGCCGCCAGGTGGAGGCGGCGGCGGACACCGCCGCCGGGCGACTGGCGGCGCTGTTCGACGTGCTGCACGCCTGGATCAACAGCGATGACTTCAACGGGTGCATGTTCTGCAACGCCGCGGCCGAGTATCGCGACGCATCCAGCCCGATCCGCGCGCTCGCGGCCGAGCACAAGCGCCTGATGCTCGCCTACATTCGGTTGCTGGCTGAGCAGGCGGGCGCCGAGCACCCCGAGGGACTGGCCGAGCACCTGAATCTGCTTCTGGAGGGTGCGATTTCGCAGGCGTTGACCGCGGGCGACCTCGATGCCGCCCAGGCCGCCGCACGCGCAGCCCGCGTTGTGCTCGACACGCTCCCGAAGCAGTGATCCCGCACGTCCGGCAGTTCGGTGCCGCTGAGCGATCTCAACCAACGCGCCGGAACCGCTCCCTGCCGGTCGCGGCTCGTAGGTGCACCTCGAACACGAGCCGCGACCGGCAGGGAGCGGACGCCGAGTCTGAATCCGCTGCGGGCGAAGGCTCGGATCGCGAGCGTCGTAGGGGAGATCCGAGCCTTCGCTTCGCTCAGACTCGGCGTCCTCGCCTCAGACTCGGCGCCCGCACAACCCCGGGCGCGGCGCTGTGATCCTGCCATCAGACCGCGGTCATCCCCTGCGACGGCGCACGATCGCGACAGCTTCTTCGATCGCCCGGTCCAGGTCGTCATTGACCACAAACTCGTCGTAGGCCCCGCAGGCTCTGGCCTCGGCCATTTCACTCTTGGCCTGGGCGAATCGGCGTGCGATCTCGTCCTCGTCGTCGCGGCCCCGGGCCCGGAGGCGATCCAGCAGCGCCTCCTCGCTCGGCGGCAGCACCAACAGCCCCAGCATCTCGGGGATCCGCTCGTGCACCTGCTTGCCGCCGGCCACGTCGATCTCGAGGATCACGACCTTGCCCTCGATGAGTTGTTGCTCGACCCACGCCCGCGGCGTGCCGTATCGGCGCCCGAAGACGTCGGCCCACTCGAGAAATCCCCCGTCAGCACGGACCTGCTCGAACCGGTCGCTGTCGACGAAGAAGTAGTCCACGCCCTCGCGGTCGCGGTCGGTCCTGGGGCGGGTCGTCATCGAGACGGAGAAGACGCTCCCGGCGATGCGGCGCTCCAGGCCGCGCGCGATCGTGGTCTTGCCCGCGCCCGACGGGCCGCTGATCACCACCAGCAGCCCGGGCCTCGCTCGTGCATCCGGTTCCGACATGCGAGCAGGAGCCTAGGTCACGTGCCGGCCCGAGCGATGGGCGATCGCAGGGTCGCCGACCTCGGGCAGGACTCAGCCTGTCAGTCGATTCCGGTCAGAAGCACGCGACTGAAACCTCTGCCTCGGTGTGGGGCGTTACACTCTTGCTCGGAGAGCTCGGCGGTGGAGCTGGGCGAAGGTCGAATATGAAATGTCGCTGAAGGCAACTGACAGGAGGTATCCCCGATGACACGCACGTACGCAAGGTTGCTCGGACTGCTGGTGCTGGCCTGCGGCGTCGGATCGACGGGGTGCGCCACCGCGCCCCGTACGCCCGCCGCCCGGCGGAGTCTGCACCAGGAGGTGCTTGTGACAATCGAGCGCTTCAAGCAGCGACAGCCGCAGCTCCAGCCCTTCTTCGACGACGCCGAGGGGTATGCCGTCTTCCCGTCGGTGGCCAAGGGCGGTATGGGGGTGGGAGGCGCCTACGGGCGCGGCGAGGTGTTCGAGCAGGAGCAGCTCATCGGGCACTGCGATCTCACGCAGGGCACGATCGGGTTCCAGCTCGGCGGGCAGGTGTACAGCGAGATCATCTTCTTCGACGACGCCGGCGCGCTCGGCCGTTTCAAGACCGGCAACTTCGCGTTCGCCGCCCGGGCCTCGGCGGTGGCGCTGCAGGCCGGCGCCTCGGCCGACGCCGACTACGAGCACGGCGTCGCCGTCTTCACCATGACGCGCGGCGGCCTCATGTACGAGGCCACGATCGGCGGCCAGAAGTTCACGTTCCGGCCGATCGGTGTGACGGAGCGCGACGCGATCTCCTCCGCCGATCCGGAGTGACCGGTCTCAAAGAAGGGGCAGTGCGCCCGGAGTGCGGCACGCCGATCGCGGAGCCCGCCAAATGACCGCCACCCTCGCCTCCCACATCCTCGACGCCATCCGCGACCACATGCACCTGCACGTCGGCTTCTGCCGCTGGTCTGACGACTTGGGCGAACTATATCTGGGTCCGCTCCGCTCACGGCGACATCGAGCAGCGTTGGGTGGCCCAGTGCCATTCGTAGCCCGCCTACGCGAACATCGACCGGAAATCCGGCCCGAATCGGCCACCATCGCCCTCTCCTCCCACGGGTTTTGCTTCAAACCAGGGGTTACATCTGCTAGACTCGCAAATGCCCATCCATCTCGACCGGGCTTCGGCCGCCTATTCCCGAGCTGCACTGCTTGGGAGGAGCTGACTGAGATTGTCGCATCGTGACGCAACACAAGGAGCAGTGCAATGATGATTCGGAAGAAAATGATGACGAAGGAGATCATGCGAGTTCGACAGCGTTGGTTCGCCGCCGCAGCCGGACTCAGCACTCTCGGCCTGTTCGCCACCGCGGGGCACGCGCAGAATCTGATTCTGAACGGGAGTTTCGAGGACAACACGGCGAGCGGGACGGTATTCAACATGACCAACGCCGAATTCAACGCCACCGTCGCCGACGCGACCGCCTTCGGAAGTGCGGAAGAGATCGACCTCATGGATGCCTCCGCCGGATTCGGCCTGGCTCCGGTTGACGGGGATTTCAAGCTGGGCATCCACCTGTTCACGGTCGGTCATGGTGCCACGGACGCCTTCTCCTTCGACCTCAGCAGCCCGATCGTGGCGGGGACGACCTACACGATTGACTTCTGGGCGCACGCCGTGACGAACGTCAGCCCCGGCAGGGATCCGGTTGAAATCGGTGTCTCCAGCTCGGCCACGTCGTTCGGGACGCTGGTCTTCACCTCGGGTTCACTGAGCACCGGGAGCTGGTCGCATTTCATGGGCGATTTCGTCGCGCCTGTGAGCGGCGATTTCCTCACCGTACGTCCCTCTGGGATGACTTGGGCGCACATCGACAATTTCTCGCTCGAAGGCGACTCCTGCTACCCCGACTGCGATGGCAACGGCACACTCGACATCTTCGACTTCCTGTGCTTCCAGAACAGCTTCGTGCTCGGCGAGCCGTACGCCTGCGACTGCGACCCCGACCCGGCCTGCGACATCTTCGACTTCCTGTGCTTCCAGGATGCGTTTGTGGGCGGGTGCCCGTGATCCGAAGATCCTCGAGGGTTGATTCACGCTGCCCCGACGTTGTGGGTGCTTTTTTGCACGGAGTGCGTGGGTGTGGAATCGGCGCACCTTGACCCAAACGTACTCCAATCACGCATTATGGGAAGGTGACATGAGCAGTGCGCGATCATGAATCAGTCCCGGGGGCGCCGGGTTCGTCAACCTCATCGATGCCTGGGTAAAGATTCTGCGCGGAGCGACAAAACAATGTGTGGCAACCGGCCCGAGTGGCGTTAGACTTGGTGAAACAGAGTCCGATCCGGCCCCGTATGGTCCGGCGCGAAGGGCACAGGGAGGGTATCGCCACAGAAT
>JADFOF010000213.1 GCA_022563015.1 Planctomycetota bacterium | reverse complement strand
CGTCAGTCATATGAGGCCGACGCGCGTTCGATCCCACCCGATCGAATCGGCTTGAACCAGAACCATGCTTTCGCTGACGGTCGTCAAACCAGGGCGAGCCCGCGGGAGTGAGTTCGGACGCCCCTGCCGGGCATCCGTGCGTGTGGGCGGCGGTCAGTCCGCTGCCGATCCGCCAAAAGGCTAACCGCCCCGACCCTGCCGGGCAAGCGCCGTCTCGCAAGAATGCTGCCCCACCCGATCCGCTCACGAGACCGCCTGCACGATGTTGAAAACCAGGCTCCCCGCCGCCAGGGCCGCCAGAACCACCACAGCGATCTTCAGACCGCCGGATGCGCCGTCCCCTCGGCTGGTATCGACGGGGATCTCGACCGGCGCCGCGGCCTCGGCCTCGACCAGCGACGCCAGATCCTCAGCGTGAAGCTCACGCCGCGCGATCACCGGACGATCTCCCCGCTGCACCGCCTTCAGATCCACGATCAGATCCTCGCAGTTCTTGTAACGCTTGCGCCGGCTCTTGGACATCATCATCTCGATGATCTCGCTGATGCCCGCCGACAGCCTCGGGTTCACGTGGTCCGGCGGAATCAACGGCGTCTTGAGATGCTTGTGCATCACCGACGAAGGGCTCTTGGCGTCGAACGGCACCGACCCCGTCAGCATGTGGTACATCGTCGCGCCCAGCGAGTAGATGTCCGCCGGCGGACCGATGTTCTTCTCGCCGCGGATCTGCTCGGGGCTGATGTAGTACGGCGTGCCGAACGCCTTGCCCGACTCCGCCTCCGCCGCCTCCTTGTCGCTGATCGCACGCGCCAGCCCCATGTCCGCCAGCTTCACCACACCCTCGTGGTTGATCATGATGTTCTTGGGCTTCACGTCCCGGTGCACCAGCCCACGATGGTGCGCGTGCTTCAACGCCACCGCAACCTGGATCACGATGTCGATCGCCGACGCCTCCTCGAACCGCTTGTGCTTCACGATGTCGTCATACAGCGTCCGCCCGTCCACATACTCCATCACGAAATAGTGGTACTCACCCGCCCGGCCCACGTCGTACGCCTGCACGATGTTCGGATGGTTCAGCGTCGCCGCAGCCCGTCCCTCCGCATAAAAACGCTCGATGAACTGCGCGTTGTCGCTGTATTTTCTCGGCAGGACCTTGATCGCCACCGGCCGATCCAGCGCCAGCTGCTGCGCCTTGTACACCGTCGCCATCGCACCGGCCCCGAGCTTCCCCAGCACCTTGTACCCGGGGATGCGCTGCCCGGTCCGCTCCGCCTCCACCACCGATCGAAGCCGCGCCAACTGAGGACGCGTCACGATCTCGTTGTCCACCAGCAGCTCAAGGAACGAGCGCTGGTTGGGATCCTCGACCTTGGCCTGCTCGGCACACCGCTCGACCTCCTCCTCCGTGGCCAGCCCCTGCTCGATGACCAGCCGCGAGACCAGCGACTGGATGGTCGTGCCGGATTTCGCCGCCTCCGCCAGCCTCGCCTGCGTGTCCGACAACTTGGGGTCCATCGGGTCCATCGGGTCCATCCGGGCCGTATCGTCCAGTGATGTCGCCGTCGCCTTCGTGACACGCGGCTCGATCTTGTGTTCCGTGTGCGCCATCTGCAAAAATGCCACCTGCCAATCCGGGGCGGACCTGAACGGGAACCGGCGCCTCGACGCGAAGAGCCGCTGGCCGTCAGACGCATTCGGTCAGGCGGTCAAGGAAATGCCCGCTCAGAGCCCTATCGGCCATACGAGAACGGGACTTGGGCTGTTCCTCAGCTCCATCCAAACACCTCCCACACGCTCCGCCGTCGCCATAATACCCCCTCTCCGGCACACCCTTCTACAATGTCCGCCCCATGTTGGTCTCCCAGAGCAGGCCGCGCAATCTCAAGTGGTTCCACGCCGGCCCGCTCTTGTACGGCGACTGGGGCACCAGCCGTCTGTACGTCCTCGGGCTGGCATTCTTCTTCACCGGGCAGGCCTCCGTCTTCTACCTCGTCGCCATCGGCCTGCTCATGGTCGCCGTCGCATGGGCCTACACCATCATCTGCCGCTGCTTTCCCGACGGCGGCGGGGTCTACGCCGCCGCTCGCCAGCTCGACCCCACACTCTCCGTCATCGGGGCCACACTCCTGCTGTGCGGCTATCTCATCACCGTCGGGATCTCCGTGGTCGAGGCGTTGCACTACTTCGGCGTGCCGGACGGGCCCTGGATCGTCTGGTTCAGCGCCGTCGTCATCGGGCTGATCGGCATGGTCAACTGGCTGGGCGCCCGCAGCGCAGCCCGCTTCGCGATGATCGTCGCCATCGCCGCACTGGCCGTCTCAGGCGTCATGGTCATCCTCTGCCTCCCCTACCTCGCGCAGGGGTTCCGCCACATCTCGCTCGAACCCGCGATCGGGGCCTGGCCTCGATGGACCGCCTTCACACAGATCGTCCTCGCACTGGCCGGCGTCGAGGCCGTCGCAAACATGACCGGCATGATGAAAAAGCCCGTCCAGCGCACCGCCAGGCGCACCATCTGGCCCGTCCTCATCGAGGTCGTCGTCCTCAATATTCTGTTCGGGATCGCGATGACGGGCATGCTCCGGACCATCCCCGAGCTGGCCGACGTCTCCATGCCGTACGCACAGGCCCTGGCCGACCCGAACGCCGAACTCTCACAAGCCACCCTCGAGTCGATCCAGGCGGTCAAGAACACCGCCATGGAGGTCCTCGCCCAGCACGCCTCGGCCAACTGGTTCGGCGAGCGGGCCGGACACATCTTCGGCAAGACCGCCGCCGTCGTCTTCGCTCTGCTCCTGCTCTCCGCCACCAACACCGCCATCATGGCCATGGTCTCGGTCTTCTACGCCATGGCACAAGACAAGGAGCTGCCCCGCTCGCTGGCGAAACTCAACTACTCCGGCGTGCCCAGGCTGGCGCTGATCATCTCCTGCCTCTTCTCGATCGCCGTCATCATGTTCGAGCGAAGGCCCGAAAAGCTCGCCGAGCTCTACATCATCGGCGTCTGCGGCGCCATCACGGTCAGCGTCGCCAGCGTGGCGGTCAACCGCAAGCTCGATCTGCGCGCCCCGGCCCGGGTCGGGCTCTGGATCCTGAGCGTCTTCCTCGCCGCGGTCTTCCTCACCATCGTCGCCACCAAAACCAACGCCACCGTCTTCGCCGTCGCCGTCGTCTGCGTGGTGCTCATAACACGTCAGGGCCTGGCCTGGCGACGGGCCCAGCTCCCGCCGACGCTGGATGAGCCGCTCGCCGGCTGGCTGGCAGAGGTCAAACGCGCCTCGCTGCAGGTCGATCCGTCCAGGCCCAAGATCATGCTCGCCGCCCGAGGACGCTACCAGGCCGAGTTCGCCGTCGACCTCGCACGCAAACGAAACGCCACACTCTTCGTCATGTTCGTTCGCACGCTGCGCGTCATGGACGTCCAGCCCGGCCGCGTCCCGCGCGTTGAAGAGGACCCCGACGCGCAGCGGGCCCTGGGCACCGCCGCCGTACTCGCTCGCCAGGCCGGCGTTCCCTTCGTGCCCATCTACGTCACCAGCTCCGAGATCGCGAGCGAGATCCTCGACTACACCGTCACCCACGGCTGCGACACGGTCATCATGGGCAAGTCCCGCCGCTCACTCTTCGCACGCAAGATCGAGGGCGACGTCGTCATGCAGGTCGCCGAGCACCTCCCCGACGAGGTCGCGCTCATCACCCGCTCGGCCGACACACCACATCTCGCCAGGCCCGGGCCCGATCGCGACGACGCCTGACCCACGCCAAACCCTGATCGGTCGGCTACGCTTTCGACGCGCAGCCAGGGACCGCGCCGTACACGAATGGATTCTCAACGCATGACCACCCAGGCCACGGCCGACACGCTGCTCGAAGGACTCACCGACCCGCAGCGACAGGCCGTGCTCCACACCGAGGGGCCGCTGCTCATACTCGCCGCCGCCGGCAGCGGAAAAACCAGGGTCATCACACACCGCATCGCCCGCCTCATCTCCATCGGCGTCCCCGCGTGGCAGATCCTCGCCGTGACCTTCACCAACAAGGCCGCCGGAGAAATGCGAGACCGCGTCGCCACACTCTTCGACGGCGAGTCCGCGAGCACGCGCGGGCTCACGATCTCCACGTTTCACGCCCTGTGCGCACGCCTGCTGCGGCGCTACGCCCCACAGGCCGATCTGCCCGGCCTTCGCGCCGACTTTTCCATCTATGATTCCGCCGACCAGCTCGCCCTCGTCAAGCGCATCATCAAGGATCTCCAGCTCTCGACCAGCAACTTCCCCCCGAGGTCCATGCTCGCGCGCATCAGCGCCGCCAAGAACGACCTGCTCGATGCCGACGCCTTCCGTGCTGGCGCCAACGATTTCTATTCCGGCATCGCCGCGAAGGTGTACGACGGCTACCAGGCCGCGCTCCGCGCCGCACACGCCGTCGACTTCGACGACCTGCTCATGCTCTGCGTGCAGATGCTGCGTGAGCGACCCGAGATCCTCGCCGCCTGCAACGACCGCTGGCGATACCTCATGATCGACGAGTACCAGGACACCAACCACGCCCAGTTCACGCTCGCCTCTCTCATGGCCGGGCAGGGCCAACCGCTCCCGCCGGGCTGCGGCGACACCCAGACCATCGGACCACACTTCTGCGTCGTGGGCGATCCGGACCAGGCGATCTACGGCTGGCGCGGCGCCGACATCTCCAACATCCTCGAGTTCGAGGAGCACTACCCCTCCACTCGCGTCATCGCGCTGGGAGAGAACTTCCGTTCCACCGCCCCCATACTCGCCATCGCCGACTCGCTCATCCGAAACAACAAACTCCGTCGCCACAAGGACCTCTTCACCTCCCGCCA
>JADFOF010000212.1 GCA_022563015.1 Planctomycetota bacterium | reverse complement strand
CATAGATCTCGCTGGCCTGGTAGATGAACCCCCGGCGTTTGCACAGGGCCATGATCTTGTCCATGGATTTCACGTCGGTCATACCGCACTCCGGGAAGGGCGCGGAGTATAGGTGGCGATCGTTTGTTCACCCGCCGTGGATCAGGCGGCGCCAGACGTCCGCTGCGGCGATCTGGTCGGCCCGCTGGTCCGCCTCGGTGGCGATCTGCTCGAAGTCGCGGATCTGCGGCGGGGGCGAGAGTTCGACGGCGCTGGAGTCTCCCGCGCGGGCCAGCCCGAGCGACCCGTCGCCGGTCACCGTGACCACCCATCGTCCCGGGCCGAGGCTGCGGTAGACAGCCTTGCCGAACCGCGCGCCGGGCGCGTCCCAGTCCGGGTCGTCGACCTCCGGGTCGATGACGACCGCGTCGGCCGGGGCTGTGTCCGCGTCGAACACGCGCCGAATCCACAGCCGACCGTCCAGCACCACATAATCGACATACACCTCGCCGGCCGGGTCGAAGGGCGTGGGGATCTCGCGCAGCACCCCGGCTGCGCTGCGAACACGCACCGTCAACCGACCGTCGGCGACCACCAGCTCCGTCACGGCGGTCCTGCTGACAGCCCGGTTGTAGGTGTCTCGGAGCGATTCGTAGTCGGCCACGAGCTCGGCCAGGCGGGCGCGATAAATGTCCGCGGCGACCTCGGCCCGCACCACGCGGTACCCCGCAAGGGCTCCAGCCCCCACCACTGCGGTCACCAGAATCAGCCACAACGCCCTGATCGCCTTGGTCATGCAGAAATCTCCCGGGTCAGAAGCCATCGGCCGGTGCGGGTCGGGCGGTCCAATCCGTGCCCTCGCACATGGAATTGGTGATATCTCGGCCGATTCTGCAAGCGGTTTTCGTGTGAGAACCCTAGAGCTGCTCCCTGCCAACGAGGCACGACCGGGAGGGAGTGCTTTGGGGCGTAACCATCGCGACATGGGTCGTCGAACTACCGCTCCCTCCCGGTCGCGGCTCGAATGCGGGTTTTTCCGCACTCTCACCCTACCTTGTGCGAGACCGAGCGACCGGCGCGGTAGACTGGGCTGATGATGCAGACACGCCGACAGTTCATGGGCTCGATGTCCGTTCCCGCAATCGGGCTCGCCGTCGGGACGCTGGCCCCCACCCCCAGGGCCGACGCCCTGGCCGTGGCCGAGAGGCTCTCGCGCGTGCGGGGCCAGCCGGACGAGCTCGCCCGCGACGAGACGTATTGGGCTCCGGTGGGGCGTGCGTTCACGGTCGATCGGTCGATCGTGAACCTCAACAACGGGGGCGTGAGCCCCTCGCCGGCGTTCGTCCAGGACGCTATGAAACGGCACCTGGACTACTCGAACACCTGCCCGCCCGTCGCCATGTGGCGTGTGCTCGAGCCGCAGCGCGAGGGAGTGCGCGACCGGATGGCCCGCCAATGGGGCGTGGACCCCGAGGAGATCGCCTTCACGCGCAACGCCTCGGAGAGTCTTCAGATCTGCCAGTTCGGGATCGACCTCAGGGCTGGCGACGAGGTGCTCACGACCACGCAGGACTACCCGAGGATGCTCAACACCTTCCGCCAGCGCGAGCGGCGCGAGGGGATCAGGCTGGTCGAGATCGAGATCCCCGTCCCGGCTGAGGACGAGGACGAGATCGTGCGCCTGTTCGAGCGTGCGATCACGCCCCGGACGCGCGTCATCCTGATGTGCCACGTCATCAACCTGACCGGGCAGATCCTGCCGGTGCGCAAGGTCTGCGACATGGCGCACACGCACGGCGTCCCCGTCATCGTCGACGGCGCGCACAGCCTGGCGCATTTCGAGTTCAGGCTCTCGGACCTCAACTGCGACTACTTCGGCACCAGCCTGCACAAGTGGCTCTTCGCGCCCCACGGCACGGGGCTGCTGTATATGAAGCGCGAACTCATCAAACAGACCTGGCCCATGATGGCGGCCAACGAAACCCAGGACGACGACATCCGCAAGTTCGAGGAGATCGGGACGCACCCGGCGGCCAACACGCTGGCTGTCGCCGAGGCGCTGACGTTCCATCAGGGCATCGGCCCGGCGCGCAAGGAGGCCCGCATGCGGTATCTGCGCGATTATTGGGCAAAGGTTCTGCTCGAACACGACCGCGTCAGACTCCACACCAGCCTCGACCCGCGGTTCTCGTGCGGGATCGCCACCGTCGAGGTGGACGGGCTGGATTCGGGCGAACTCTCGGGCTGGCTCTGGAGCAAGCACCGCATCCTGGTGACCGCAATCAAACACGCCCAGTTCGAGGGCATCCGCGTCTCGCCCAGCGTATACTCGAGCCTGGAGGAGTTGGACCGGTTCTGCGAAGCGGTCCAGAACGCCATCGCCGACGGGCTCTCGTAGATCGCGCCGGCGAGCACGCCGACCTCCGCGGTCGGCGATCCGTCCCTCACAGCGAAGGGACAAGTCATGAGCAGCACGAGAACGATCGTTGGCCTGGCGCTGATCCCGGGCTTCGTGGCCCTGGGCGGACCGCTCGGCATCCAGTCCGCGCCCCAGCCGTGCCAACTCGAAACGTCGTTCGACGGACACAAGTCCACACCGTCAGGCGGGGCGGCGTACTTCGGCATCACGGTCGAGTCGCAGCCGATCGAGATCACCGCGCTGGACCTGAATCTTTCCACCGACGCGGGCGTGCCGTTCCAGATCGAGGTGTATACGACGCCCGACACGTGGAGGGGCAAGGAACTGGATCCCAGCCAGTGGACGCTGCGAACGACCGGGGCCGGCACGTCGGCGGGACGAGGACAGGCCAGCTCAGCCCCGCTCGTCGGCGCCCTCGCGCTCGACGCCGACACGTCGTTCGGGCTGGCGATCGTGGTCACGGGCGGTGGGCACTGGTATCACAACGGCAACGGGAGCAACGAGTTCTACAGCAACTCGGATCTGAGCATCACCATGGGGTCGATGTCGTTCATCGCGTTCTCGTCGACACCGTTCCGCCCGCGCGTCTGGAACGGCACCGTGCAGTACACGTCGGCGACCTGCGCGTGCCCGTGCGCGTGCGACTTCGACCCGGATCCGGCGTGCGATATCTTCGACTTCCTCGCTTTCCAGACCGCGTTCGTCGCCGGTGAGCCGTGTGCGTGCGACATTGATCCGGATCCGGCGTGCGACATCTTCGACTTCCTGGCCTTCCAGAACCAGTTCGTCGCCGGGTGTCCCTAGACGACCGGCCTTTGACCAACTGCGGTCGAGTCCAAGCGAGTTTCTTGACAAACCGTGGAGGTTGTTGTACAAACACCCTATTGGAATCCTCGGTCCCGGGCGTTCGGCTTTGATCGCTCTCGATGATGCACCGCGCCGGACGCGGAGATGTGCGCGCCATGAAAGACGGTCGGACAACTCACGATGTGGCGATCATCGGGGGCGGGCCGGGCGGCTCGACCGTCGCGTCCTTCCTCAAGCGCTACAACCCGGACCTGCGCGTGGTCGTGTTCGAGAAGGAGCGATTCCCGCGCGAGCACGTCGGCGAGAGCCAACTCCCCTCCGTCGGGCACGTCCTGCACGAGATCGGAGTGTGGGACAAGGTCGAGAGGGCCAACTTTCCGATCAAAATCGGCGCCACATACCTGTGGGGCTCGAGCCCCCAGCCCTGGAACTTCGAGTTCCTGCCGCTCTCGCAGTTTCGCGATCAGCCCCGTCCCGCGAAGTTCGAGGAGGATCGTCGGCTGACCGCGTGGCAGGTCGATCGGGCCGTGTACGACAAGATTTTGCTGGACCACGCCCGCGAGCTCGGCGCCGAGGTGCACGAGCAGACACGCGTCGCGGTCATCCCCGGTGACGACGACAACGTTGCCGCCCTTGAGACCGACAACGGCGAGCGAATTACCGCCACTCACTATATCGACGCCTCGGGGCACATCGGCGTGCTGCGCCGCGCCATGGGCGTCGGACGCACCGTGCCCACGTCGCTCAAGAACATGGCTGTGTGGGACTACTGGGAGAACGCGCAGTGGGCCACGACGATCGGCACCGGGGGCACGCGGGTGCAGGTGCTCAGCATCGGCTCGGGGTGGATCTGGTTCATCCCCATCAGCCC
Organism: Planctomycetota bacterium; assembly: GCA_022563015.1. Lineage (GTDB taxonomy): Bacteria > Planctomycetota > Phycisphaerae > Phycisphaerales > UBA1924 > JADFGU01. The sequence goes on along the minus strand of JADFOF010000212.1, from coordinate 792 downwards.
GACGCGCACCAGCATCGGGTTCATTTGCCCCGCCAGCCACTACAAGCAGAAGGGCGTGTCGCCCGAGGAGCTGTATGTTGACGCGCTCTCTCAATGCCCGCGGGTCATGGCGCTCACGGCGGACGCAACCCGAGAGACGCCCGTGCGAACTACCACTGACTGGTCCTTTCTGGCCGATCGCATGGTCGGGAGCAACTGGATGCTGGTGGGCGAGAGCGCCGGTTTCGCCGACCCTGTGCTCGCCGGCGGACTGGCGCTGACGCATGTCGGCGCCCGCGCCGCCGCCTACATGATCCTCTCGCTCGAGCGCGGCGAGCATGACCGTGCGTGGCTGGCCGACTGGTACACCAAGTCGCAGCAGCGACAGATTAAACAGTTCATCCGCTTCGCCGACTTCTGGTACGCCGCCAACGGGCAGTTCACCGACCTCCAGGACATCTCCGCCGACATCGCCAAGGACGCGGGCATCAAGCTCACGGCCAAGGAGGCTTTCCGCTGGCTCAGTCTCGGGGGGTTCAACCCCGAGGATGGATCGCGGCCGGGCATCGGCGGGCTCGACTTCGGGGCTGTGCACGAGATCACGGGCAAGTTCGTCGATCAGCCCGATGCGCCGTGGTCGATCAGCAAGTACAACACGTTCAAGCTCAACCTCGTGGGCGCTCGAAAGACCAAGGTGCCGTTGCTCAAGGAGGGGCGGATCGAGGCGCGCGACGCGTACACGCGCGGCGGGAGAACACTCCCGCTGCTCGGGGGCTACGCCGTCGTGCACGACGGGCTCAGGTCCACGCCCCA
>JADFOF010000211.1 GCA_022563015.1 Planctomycetota bacterium | reverse complement strand
CGCCGCCGGGGTGGGGATGACGTTGATCACACCGGAGCCGGGCGAGAAGGCACCTGGGTATAGACGGCGGTAAGGCGGGTCGGGATTCACGTATGCCTTGGGGTCCCACCAGGCAATCGCGAAAAAGGCCGTGTTGCTCGTGTGAAGGCCGACGCTGCGGGGCGTGAAGTTCGCGGTCGTCCAGTCGTACGTGGCCAGCAGGATCGGGTTGTCCCGCGAACCAATGAAGAAGGGCGGGATATGGAGTTGACCGTTGGCGGCGCCAGAGATCGCGTTGCCGGCGATCACACCGGTCGAAGAGGCGGGGCCTAAGAGTATGTTGACGGGATTTGAGAAAATGCCATCGCCCGCCGTCAGATCGTAGTTGCCGACAGAGAAGACCCACTCGGCGTTGGGATCGGTCCACGTGGCCCAGACCCCAATCGTCGTCGTCGGCGAACTGGGGCTAACGGTCTTGCTGGACGTCAGCACGTACGTCCCGGCAATCTGACCGAGAGCGGGGGCAGCCAAGAAAACCGTCAAGAGAGACAATTGTGTTCGTCTCATGGTGTCACTCCTTCTCGCAGCCGGCGGCGAAGGCCGCCTGGAAACAGATGAAGTCGAACACGTCGCACACGCCAGGGCCCGAGGTCGTGTCGCAGTCGCAGGCCTGCAAATCGCTCTCGAAGGAAGAGGCTCTGGAAGGCGAGGAAGTCGAAGATGTCGAGGACGTTAGTGCCCGTACTGCTGTCGAAGTCCGCGTAGCACGCCCGCCCCGAGCCGTTCAGCCCGTCGTCACCGCAGATGATCTGGAAACTCGGGGTGATAAGCCCATCAGCAAAGGCCGCGAGGATCTGCTCGCAGTGCGGCGTGCCATTGGCCAGCGTGTCGTCGTCATCGTCCGCGGTAAGCACCTCGATGAGCGTGCCCTCGTCCGCGGAGTGTGGTGTTGCGGCAGTGCCCATTATGACACGGTGATTCAACATCGCCGCCTTCGTGTGGCCGCCGCAAGCGGCAGCGCGAGCACGACCCACACCGCCGGGGCAGGCACCACATTGATCACACCCGCACCGGCCGTAAAGAGTTGGGGGAACATCTGAAACGTCCTGCCACCCAGCGGAGGCGGGCCCCATTCAGCAACGATGAATTGGGACGTGTTGCTGGTGGTGAGGGTAACCGTGCGAACCGTGAAGTCCGTGGTCGTCCACTCGTACGTGGCCAGCAGGATCGGGTTGTCCTGCGAGCCAATGAAGAGCAGCGGGATATTGAGTTGGCCATTGACGGCGCCAGAGATCACGTTGCCGGTGATCACACCGGTCGTGCTACCAGGACCATGCAGCACGTTGACGGGATTCGAGAAAACACCCTCACCGGCCGTCAGATCGTAATCGCCGGCGCCAAAGATCCACTCGACTCTGGGATCGGTCCACGTGGCCCAGATCTCAATGGTCGTGATCGTCGTCGTGGGGCTGACGGTGTTGCTCGACAGCAGCAAATACGTCCCGTCGGTCTGGGCGACAGCAGGAACAGCGAAGAGGACCATCAAGATCGACAACTGAGTCCGTCTCACAGCATCACTCCTTGTTGCATCGATAACGAGCGTTGTTGCGTCACAATCGCCGCCTTCTCGTGGCCGCCACAAGCGGCAGCGCAAGCACGACCCACGCAGCCGGCACGGGGATGACGTTGATCACACCAGAGCCGTGCGTAAACTCGTGTGGGTACAACTCGATGACGCGAACCGTTCTCCAATCGCCGAGCAAGAAAATGCTGGTGTTATTGGTACGAAGATCAACCGTGCGCGCCATGAAGTTTGTGGTCGTCCAGTCGTACGTGGCGAGCAAGATTGGATTGGCGGGCGGGAACCAGGGAGGAAACGGAAGAAGGATCTGGCCGTTAGCCCCGCCGGTGATGACATTGCCATTAATCACGCCCGTCGACGAGCCCGGACCTTGGAGCACATTCACCGGATTCGAGAACACGCCGTCGCCAGCAGTCAGGTCATAGTTGCCGCCGCCGAATATAAGCTCCCGGGATGGATCATCCCACGCCGCCCAGATCGCGATCGTCGTCGTTGGCGAACTCGGACTCACGGTGTTGCTCGACGTGAGCAGGTACGTGCCGTTTGTTTGCGCGAGCGCCCTGCCCGCGAGCAGAGCCGTCGTCACGGCCATCATCGTGAACAGCGTTGTTGTTCTCATGATGTCACTCCTGACCATCTTGCATCGAATCTCGATTCGTTATGCTCGGCGCCGTCTCGTGCACGCCACAAGCGGCAGCGCGAGCACGACCCACGCAGCCGGGGCGGGGACGACGTTGATCACACCCGAGCCGGGTGTGAACCTTATCGGAAACAACTCGATGAAGCTAACCGTTCTCCAGTCGCCGAGCACGAAGAAGCTTGTGTTGCTGGTCAGAAGATCTACCGCGCGCGCAGTGAAGTCGGCCGTCGTCCAATCATATCTGGCGAGCAAGATCGGATTGAAGACCGGGGTAGGAAACGGGTAAAGGATTTGGCTATTAACCCCGCCGCTGATAACATTGCCGTTCGTCATTCCCGCTGACGAGGCGGGACCATTGAGCACATTCACCGGATTCGAGAACACGCCATCACCAGCGGTCAGATCATAGTTGCCGGCACTGAATATAAGCTCCCCCGAGGGATCATCCCACGCCGCCCAGATCGAGATCGTGGTCATCGGAGAAGGCGGACTGATCGTGTTACTCGAACTCAACACAAAGGTGCCATTGGTCTGCGCAAGTGCGGGGGCCGCGAGAAAGGCGATTGTCAGCGAAATCTTTGCATTCTTCATGGCTTTACTCCTTCTCGCAGCCGGCGGCGAAAGCAGCCTGGAAACAGATGAAATCAAACACATCGCAGATACCGGGGCCGGTCGAGGTATCGCACTCGCACGCCGTCGGGTCGCCCTCGAGGAACGAGTCCTGGAAAGCCAGGAAATCAAACATATCGAGCACGCCCGCGCCGGTGCTGGTGTCGAAATCGGCGTAGCACGTGCGCCCCGAGCCGTTCAACCCGTCGCCTCCGCAGTCGAATTCGAATGGTGGAAAAATGTTCTGCGCCGCGAAGGCGCTCAGAATGATCTGGCAGTGCGGCGTGCCGTTGGTTATGGTGTCGTCGTCGTCATCTGCCGTCAACACTTCAATGAGAGTACCCTCATCCGCAGACTGGTCTACGGCACCCGGAGGAGGAGGGTTGGGCACTACGCAGAAAAAATCCTCACCCGGCGGCTGGGCGAGAGGCATCCAGTCCAGGTGCAATTCGCGTGTCTGGTCCCAACCGGCGCTCTGACCGTAGACGCCGCGCATCCCGATGAGGACATTCAGCCAGACGGCACTCAGGAGCTGTCCCCGAATGTGCTGACTGCCGCTGAAACCTGAAACGCAAACAGGGTATTGCGGATCGAGTTGGAGCGGATCTCGAATGTGTAGGTCGCATCCGTAGAAATCCTGTCCCACGATTTCTGTGTCGTGCGTGAGGTGCGCCAATACGTCGGCAAACCCCTCGTGGAAGCCTGGAAACTCGGGACCGATCCCTTGCCCAATAAGAAGAACAAAGTGCGCGTACTCATGAGGAATAATAGTGGAGTACGCACCATTAACTCGAATACCACCATTGCTAAATCCAAAGAAGATCCGCCCCGGCCAAGGGATTGGATCGTATGGTGGAGGAGCAGGCCCAGGTGGCAGGTAGGCGGCAGGCCAATACTGCCCGGTGTGGTTCGTGACCAGCGGTGCGGGTGGAATCTCCTGTGCGATGTCCAGGTAGGACGACGTCTTCGCCGACTGCATGTGTGCGTTGACGTAACCGGTGTCGTCCTCGTTCGGATCCTGATTGAAGAAAAAGTCGGTCTCCGGCGACGACTTTGGGGCCTGAATCCCTGTCTTCACCATGGGATCCAGCGGCAAGCCCCAAATCGCGTGAGGGTGGTTCCACGTGTCGGTGTATACGTCCCACCCCGGCCCGGTGAGGTGGGCTTCGAGGTTTACCACTACGCCGTTGGGCACATCCAAGGTGTAGTTCCCATTGCTGTCGCTATACGCGGCATCCACGAGCGTCTGCCCGTCGTACGCGAGGATGAGAACGTCGCTCAGATCGACCTCGACCAAGTCGTCCAGGCATTCCGACCAAGAAGACCCCACCGGAAAAGGCACCGAATCCGTATCCGGTCCCAGTTGCTCCGGGATGGCGTTGGTGTCGGTAGGCGTGGCGTTTGCCCTGACTCTCCCCGTGATGTCGAAGGCGTTCAGGACGTTGCTGTGTGGACGCGCCACCGCGCCCGTCAGGGCGTCTCTGTAGAAATCCCTTCGGGAGCTTCCGAACGACCTGGTAGAGGAGGGTCCCGTCCTCGTCGTGGTAGTCGTAGGTATCGACGATTCGCCGGGGACCGCTACCCTTAGAGCTTGCCTGGGGCGTTGGAGGTGCCGGGTTATGCCGGGAACCACATCGGCAGTCGCCTATGAGCCGGTGGGCAAATGTCTGGGAGCCCTCTTCTAACGTCAACTCTCCGGCGGATTCTTCCCGTGTGCAATGGGCATATTCGCCGTCGCTGGACCGGAAACCATGGCACCGTTTCCCTTGGCCTCGTTGCTCCCGGTCATATCCACCACATATCGGGCAGGGCTGGTCCTTCTTGAACCGCTGGGAACTAGCTACCATCACCAGCCACCCCCAAGGTCTCAGCCAACGCCCGCTCTAGCTCATGGGCAAACAACGGTGCTGGGCTGGGCAGTTCGCCCACCTCGGATTCGAGAACGTCCAGCAGGTCTAGCAGCCCGGCTAGGCTTATGGTAGGGCCGCTGTTGCCGGTGGGGTTGCCGGTTTCAATCGGTTGCTCTATGATTTGCATATCTCATTTCCTTGAAGCGCCGCT
>JADFOF010000210.1 GCA_022563015.1 Planctomycetota bacterium | reverse complement strand
GGGGCGCTGGGGCTGCTGCTGACCGTGATCGGGCTGTTCAGCGCGACCAAGCACGCCGCCGCCGGGCTGCACATCGGCGCCATGATCGCCATCGGGCTCGGGCTCGGCGGCATGTTCTTCACGCTCGTGTTCCATCTGACCAACGCCGGGTGGTCCGTCACTGTCCGGCGACAGTTCGAGAACATCGTCTGGTGCCTGCCCGTGGGAATGATCTTCGCGGCGATCTCCGTCGGGCTGAACCTGTACGGCGGCGTCGGACTGGCCAGCTGGAAGAACGAGGAGGTCACCCAGGGCGGGGCCGAGCACCTGTTCCACTTCAAGAGCTCCCAGTTCACGTGGTTCGCCGATCATTGGGTGCTGGCCCGGCTGGCGCTCTACTTCGTCGTCTGGTGGTTCCTCCGCCGAATGCTCTGGAGACACTCCACGCTCCAGGACGAGAACGGCGACCCGGGCCTGACCAGCCGCGTGCGGTTCCACTCGTCGTACGGCATGCTCCTGTTCGCGTTCACGAGCACGTTCTTCGCCTTCGACTGGCTCATGGCCGTGGCCGACTACCGCTTCTTCTCCACCATGTGGGGCGTGTACTTCTTCGCGGGCAATCTGTTCTCCGCGGTCTCGCTGTGCATCCTCATCCTCGCGGCGCTGGGACGGGCCGGCAAACTGCGCGGGCTCGTGACCGGCGAGCACCTGCACGACCTGTCCAAGCTGGCCTTCGGGTTCACCGTCTTCTGGGCGTACATCGCCTTTTCCCAGTATTTCCTCATCTGGTACGCCAACATCCCCGAGGAGACAGCGTTCTTCATCTATCGCAAGGAGCACTGGCCGCTGCTCACCACCACGCTCGTGATCGGGCACTTCATCATCCCGTTCTACATCCTGCTCTGGCGCCCGGTGCGGCGGAGCTGGGTCGCGATGTCCTTCGTCGCGCTCTATCTGCTGGTCATGCACCTGCTGGACATCTACTGGATCGTCCGCCCGGCTGTGGACCTCGGCTCCACCGCCGCTCACCCGACGTTCGACGCGCGCTCGCTGGCCTTCGAGGCGGCGGGGATCATCGGCGTGCTGAGCGTGTTCATGGGCGTGCTGGTCCGGCGGATCGCCGCCGGCCCGCTCGTGCCGATCAAGGATCCGCGCCTCGCCGAGGCGCTCCGCCACAAGAACTTCGTGTAGCCAAGAATCAGCCATGCCCCACGATCCACACTTCGCCCCGCACGCCGAGCAGCACCCCGACTCCTGGCACAGACACACCCACGCCGAGGGCGCGCCGCAGGTCGAGCACGGCGCCCGCGTGCGGCCGCTCATCCTCGGCGTGGCGTTCGCCATCACCAGCGTCCTCTTCATCGTCACCTGTCTCGTGATTATCATGTACTTCAACAAGTACGCCACCGAGAATCGGGCCCGTCGGCTCGAGACCACCGTGCTCGCCGAGGGCGCCGACGGGTCGTACGCACGCCGCGCCAACGACCTGGCCTCGCTCGAAGAATTCACGTGGATCGATCATCAGACCGGCGAGGTCGCCGTGCCTATCGAGATCGCCATCGAGCAGATCGTCACCCAGTATCAGCAGAGCGCATCCGCCCGGAGGTAAGCCGTCCCGGCTCCATGACATGACACCCGCCCGTCCATCCCGAGTCCGCGTCGCCATGCTGGCCGCGTCGCTGTGCGCGGTCTGCCCCGCCAACGCGCAGTACATCCGCGACGAGGTGCCCGAGCAGGCCCGCGGGCTCACGCTCGACAATCGGCTGGGCGTGCCCGTGCCCATGGACATCGAGCTGATCGACCCCTCGGGCCAGACCGTCGCGCTCGCAGAAAGCTTCGAGGGTGGCAAGCCCGTGCTGCTGGTCATGGCCTACTACGACTGCCCCCTCCTCTGCCCGGCCATGCTGAACCAGCTCCAGCGGGCGTTCAACGAGCTGGACTACGCGCTGGGCGAGGACTTCAACCTCGTCGTCGTGAGCTTTGATCCGACCAACACGCCGGCGGAGGCGCTGCGGGCGCGCGAGCAGATGCTCGTCGGCTACGACCACCGCGTGCCACAGGATGTCGTCAGGGCCGGGCTCGGGTTCTACGTCGCTCAGGAGAGCGAGTCGCGCAGGCTCGCCGACGCCATCGGCTTTGACTTCAGGTACCTGCCCGACGTGGACGAGTACGCTCACGCCATGGGGCTCTACGTGCTGACGCCCCAGGGCGCTCTCTCGCGGGTGTTCCCGAACTACACGTTCCGGAACCCGGACCTGGCCAACCCGGTGCGCGACCTCAAGCTGGCCATGCTCGACGCCACCCAGGGACGCATCGCCGCCTCGATCGCCGATGTCATACTCCACTTCTGTTACCGGTACGATCCGAACGCCGGGGCGTACACGGTCGCGGCGTTCAGGCTGATGCGTGTCGTCGCGGTGCTCACGGTCGTAAGCCTGGCCGGGCTGATCGTGCTGCTGCGCGTCCGCGAGGTCCGCAAGCAGGCGCGGAAGGAATCGAGGCAATCCATCACGACCGAGCCCCACCCCGCCGCGCAGCCGGCCGTGCGATAGATCCAGGATTGAACGAATGATCACGCCCGCAACAGTTACGATGCTCGCCGACGACCCGGTCGCCCGATGGCTGTTCGGCTCGGGGGGTCGTGCCGCCCAGCAGAGCGGCAGCGCGATCGCGCCCGCGGTTGACAGCCTGTTCATGGTCATCTTCTGGATCTCGATGTTCAGTTTCGCCCTGCTGATGGGGCTGGTGCTCTACTTCGTGTTCAGGTATCGCGCCCGTCCCGGTGTGCCCGGGCAGCGCAGCGTCAGCCACAACACGCCCCTCGAGTTGGTCTGGTCCATCGCGCCGCTGATTGTGATGACCTGGATGTTCTTCAAGGGCTTCTGGATCTTTATGGACATGCAGATCGCCGAGGCCGGGGCCGAGCCCATCGCCGTGGTGGCCCGGCAGTGGACCTGGACGTTCACCTATCCCAACGGCGCCATCAGCCCGGAAAAGACGCGGATCGCGGGCACGGACAACCCGGTCTTCGTCATCCCCGCCGACATGCCCGTCAAGCTCACCATGTCCGCCGAGAATGTGATCCACAGCTTCTGGGTGCCCGCGTTCCGAGGCAAACGCGACATCTTCCCGAACCGGTACACCACCTACCAGTTCCGGGCCAACCCGCTCACCGAGGACGATCCGTGGCACGAGCCGGTCGTCGGCGATGAGACCCGCACCGGGCCCTTCCACGAGCTGGGATACCGGTACCGCGATCACTATGTTTTCTGCGCCGAGTTCTGCGGCGATCAGCACTCGGAGATGGCAGCCATCATCCGCGTCGTCAATCCGGACGTCTACGCCAAAGTCCTCGAGCGCTGGGCCACGCCCGATCTGACGGACCCGATCATCACGCTCAACTTCATACGCAACAAGTATGGCTGTGTCTCGTGCCACACGATCGACGGCACGGCCAGTACGGGTCCGACGTGGAAGAACCTGTTCGGCTACGAGGTCCTGTATGCCGACGGCCAGACGCGTCTGGTCGACGCGGATCGCATCCGCATCGCGGTCTACGACCCCGCGGCCGAGATCCGCGCCGGGTTCCCAAACCAGATGAACTCCTACCAGGGAACGATGAGCCAGGAGCACTTCGAGAAGTTCCTTTGGGCGATCCAGCAAAAGGAGATTACGGACAAGGGCCCCAAGTCCATCCTCGACGATGCCGGGCAGAACCAACCGAACGACCAGCCCGCCGGCGGGGGCGGTGATGGGGGCGGTGATGGGGGCGGGGAATGACCCAACCGAGAACGCCGAGACAGATATGACCACCAACGATCCCACAAGCATGACCAGCCACACCGCACACGACGACCATCACGACGAGAGCTACCTCACCCCGCACGGCGGGTTCTGGGCCACGGTCTGGAACTGGGCCACCACCATCGATCACAAAAAGATCGGCATCATGTACCTGTTCGCGGTGATGTTCATGTTCTTCCTGGGCGGCGTGGCGGCGATGCTGGTCCGGTTCGAGCTGTGGACGCCCAACACCATCGCCGGCGGCACGGTCCAGGGCGACTTCCTAGGCTCTCTCTTCGGCGCGCACGACTCGCTCGCCGCCGCCGGATACACCTACAACCGCGCCATGACGCTCCACGGCGCCATCATGGTGTTCATGTTCATCATCCCGAGCATCCCCGCGGCGCTTGGCAACTTCTTCCTGCCGCTGATGATCGGGGCCAAGGACGTCGCCTTTCCGCGTCTGAACCTCTGCAGCTGGTACATCTATGTCTTCGGGTCGCTCTTCGCCATCTCCTCCGTGCTCCTCGGCGGCGTTGACACCGGGTGGACGTTCTACACGCCGTACAGCTCCACCGCGGCGGCGGACCACACCAACATCGTGCTCATGGTCACGGGTGTGTTCATCCTGGGCTTCAGCTCGATCTTCACGGGGCTGAACTTCGTCGTGACCGTGCACAAGCTGCGGTGCCCGGGCATGGGCTGGTTCGACATGCCGCTGTTCGTCTGGGCCATGTACGCCACCGCCATCATCCAGGTCCTCGCCACGCCCGTCATCGGCATCACCACGCTGCTGCTGGTTTTCGAGCGTATTTTCGGCGTGGGCATCTTCGATCCCAAGCTCGGCGGCGACCCGCTCCTCTTCCAGCACTTCTTCTGGTTCTACAGCCACCCGGTCGTCTACATCATGATCCTCCCGGCCATGGGCATCATCAGCGAGGTGATCGCCATCCACTCGCGCAAGAAGATCTTCGGCTATCGGGCGATCGCGTTCAGCTCGCTGGCGATCGCGGCCATCGCGTTCCTCGTCTGGGGGCACCACCTGTTCGCCGCGGAGGGACCACTCGTCGCGGTCCTGTTCAGCGCACTGACGTTCCTGGTCGCCATCCCAACCGCCGTCAAGG
>JADFOF010000209.1 GCA_022563015.1 Planctomycetota bacterium | reverse complement strand
GCTGACGATCGCGATGAAGAACCCCGACAACTACCGCGCGGTGGACGATCTTCGGCTGCTTCTGAGTCTCAATGTCGAGGCGGTCGTCGCGGACGAGGCCTCGATCGATCGGCTGATCAAGGAGTACTACTCGAAGCAGGAGTCGGTGATGGACGTGATCACCGGCCTGTCTGCCAGCGACAAGTTCGCGGACCTGGCCGGGCGCGGGGACTCGATCGACCTTGACGCGATCACGGAGATGGCCTCGGACAACCAGGTGGTCAAGCTGATCAACCTGGTGCTGCTGCAGGCGATCAAGGACCGGGCCTCGGACATTCACTTCGAGCCGTTCGAGGAAGAGTTCAAGATGCGCTACCGGATCGACGGGGTGCTGTACGAGATGGTGCCGCCGCCCAAGCACCTGGGGCCGGCCATCACCAGCCGCATCAAGGTGATGTCCAATCTCGACATCGCCGAGCGTCGTCTGCCGCAGGACGGCCGAATCGAGCTGACCGTGGGCGGCAATCAGATCGATCTTCGCGTGGCGGTGCTCCCGACCATGTACGGCGAGTCCGTGGTGCTGCGTGTTCTGGACCGGTCCCACGTGCAGCTGGACCTGGACCGGATCGGGTTCCTCCCGGATGATCTGACTCACTTTCGCGCGCTGATCCGCAAGCCGAACGGGATCGTGATCGTGACGGGCCCGACGGGCTCGGGCAAGACCACGACGCTGTACGCGGCCTTGGCGGAGCTGAACACGGTCGAGACGAAAATCCTGACCGCCGAAGACCCGGTCGAGTACGACATCGACGGGCTCTGCCAGTGCCAGGTGAACGAGGATCTGGGGCTGACGTTTGCGCGGTGCCTGCGAAGCTTCCTTCGACAGGACCCGGATATCATCCTGGTGGGCGAGATTCGCGACCTCGAGACGGCTCAGATCGCGGTGCAGGCGTCGCTGACCGGGCACCTGGTGATGACGACGCTGCACACCAACGACGCGCCGAGTTCCATCATCCGCTTGCTCGATCTGGGGATGGAGAGCTTTCTTCTCACCGCGACGATCGAGGGGATCGTGGCCCAGCGGCTGGTGCGGGTGATCTGTCCCAAGTGCAAGGAGGAGTACGAGCCGGGCGAGGAAGAGCTGATGGAGCTGGCGCTGCGGCCTGAGGATATCAAGGGTCGTCGGATCTTCCGCGGGCGAGGGTGCGACAATTGCCACAAGACCGGGTACCGGGGCCGCATGGCGATCTTCGAGATCCTCGGGATGGACGACGAGATCCGCGACCTGGTGATGCACGAGGCGAGCACGACGCAGATCCGCGACTATGCGCGGCAGCAGGGGATGCGCATGCTGCGCGAGTCGGGTCTGATGGCGATTTATGAGGGCCAGACCACGATTGACGAGGTGGTCCGCGAGACGATCGCGGACGATTGAAGAGCCCGCACATGGGCGTGCCAACGGAGCCTGTTTCATGCCGACCTTTGTATACGAAGCCCTGAACGCGTCCGGCAAGCCGCAGAAGGGGACCATCGAAGCGACGACCAGCGACGAGGCGATCTCTCGGATCAAGTCGCAGGGGTTTTACCCGACGCAGGTGCGCGAACAGCGCGTCGCGAAATCCGCCATCGCGCAGGGACCAGCCGGGAAAGCGCGCAAGCGCAAGGGCACCGGCATCGGGATGGTGTCGTCCAAGCAGCTGACGCTTTTCACGCGGCAGCTCTCGACGCTGACCGACGCGGGCCTGCCGCTGCTGCGGTCGCTGCAGATCCTCGAGGCTCAGATGAAGCCGGGCAAGCTGAAGAAAGTCCTGGCAAACGTGTGCGACGAGGTTGAAGGCGGAGCGGCGCTGTCCGAGGCGATGGCCCAACACCCGGGCGTGTTCGATCGGCTGTACACGAAGATGGTGGCGGCGGGCGAGGTCGGCGGCGTGCTGGACATCATCCTGCAGCGACTGGCTGAGTTCATGGAAAAGGCGCAGCGTCTTCGCCGCCGGATCCGGGGCGCACTGGTTTATCCCGTGGTGGTGGTGGTCGTGGCCATCACGATCCTGACGTTCATCATGCTGTTCATCATTCCCAAGTTCGAGGATATCTTTAAGGATTTCGGGGTGGCGCTTCCGCCGCTGACCATGTGGCTGATCAACACCAGCCGGTGGATGGCGGGGACCCAGCCCGAGCAGGCGTACGCGGGATGGATGATCGTCGTGCCCTCGCCCATCCTGGCGTGGCTGTTCTGGAAGCTGATCAGAAAGGCGGGGCCGGGCAAGGCGCTGACGGATCGAATGATCCTGATGGCGCCGGTGTTTGGAACGCTTGTGCGCAAGACCACGATTGCGAGATTCACGCGAACGCTGGGCACGCTGATTTCCGCGGGTGTGCCGATTCTCGAGGCCATCCTGATCACCCGCGATACGTGCGGCAATTACGTGTTCGAGCGGGCGTTGACGCGTGTGCACGATTCGATCCGTGAGGGCGAGTCGTTCGCAACGCCGTTGCGCGAGAGCAAGACCTGCGACGCGATCGTCGTGAACATGATCGATGTCGGAGAAGAGACGGGCGAGATGGACTCGATGCTGATGAAGATCGCGGACAACTACGACGAAGAGGTGGACGTGGCGGTGGCGTCGCTGGTGTCGCTGCTGGAGCCGATCATGGTTGTGTGCCTGGGCGGCCTGGTCGGCACGATCGTCGTGGCGATGTTCCTGCCGATGGTGACGATGATCGAATCGCTGGCGGCGGGTGGCATGTGAACACGCGACGGGAAGGAATCGAAGGAGGCTTCGCGTGAATGTGCGAAACAGAGCCGAGCGATTGCCCTGTTCAAGGATCGGTTTCACACTGGTCGAGCTGGTGTTCACGATCCTGATCGTGTTCATGCTGATGGGGCTGCTCATCGTCGGGCTTCGCGCAGCGTCGGGCTTTGCGCGCAGGACCGCCGACACCCAGACTCTCACCTCGCTCAAGACGGGCATCTCGCTGTTCAAGGGTGATTTCGGGTTCATCCCGCCACTGGCGAAGGATACCGACCCGGCCGGCCCGATCACCGACCTCGACCCGCGCACGGACCGGCGCTCAGTGCGGATATACCGGGTGTCGAACCGGATTGATCTGGAGGTGCTGCGCGGCAACGTGACGCTGACGGGGCGCGAGACTCGGCGCTACAGCGTGTACTCGCTGCCGTACTACATCATGGGCGCGCTGGACCGGGAGGTTGACGGGATCGACGGGACGGGCATGTACGAGCCGGCCCGCGATGGCTCGTTCGCTTTGGGAGGGCGTCGGTACGAGCCGATGATACGGGCCGACGAGGGCGCCGGCGGACTCAACTGGATCGACCGTGACGCCGGTCTGGTGGTGCTGCGCGACCGCACCGGGACCGAGATCCGCTACTACCGCTGGGAGCCGGAGGAGGACGTGGAGAATTCCGAGGACCTGAACGTGCCGGAGGTATTCGGGATCGCGGCGGATGACGTCGAGCTGCGGAGCGCGCGGTACGGGATTGTGATCGCGGGCGCCAACGGAATGTTCGGCGACGAGCCGGTGGAGGTCATCCAGCAGAAGCTGGGGCTGACACTGGATCCCACAGCCGCGTCGCATGCGATCAAGGCCGCACGGACTGACAACGTGATGGGGGTTGGCAAGTGAGGCGCTCGCGCGGACATCGCCGTCGCCGGGCGTTCACGATGGTCGAACTGCTCGTGGTTGTGGCCATCGCAACCATCATGCTCTTGATCGCGGTGCCGGCGTTCAAGTCGCTGACGTACTCGACACGTCGTGCGTCGGCGGAGAACGCGCTCAAGGGCGGGCTGCGCACGGCGAGGCTGATCGCGATCGGGGCGGGTGAGGGCCGCGATGTCGCGGCGGTCTTCATCCACGAGCCGGGCGGGCGCATCACGATCGTGCCGTGTGTCCTTGTGGGCGAGTTTCTGGAAACGAGGCTCGGGCGACGTGTGAAGGTGTTTGCGCCGGTCTCGGGTGTCGACGCCGTGCAACTGCCGCCGGGATGGTCGGTCCGCGCCTACGCGCCGCCCAACTCGATCGTCGACGGCAACGATTCCGAGGGCTGGTACAGCAGCCGGAATTACCCGATCTCTCAGGGGAACTGGATCTTTCCTGAGACGGGTTTTTATGACATTTCGCTGCCGGGCGACGGGGACAATCGCCAGACGTTCATGGTGCGATTCCGCGGCGGCAGCGGTGAGTTGGACCTGTCGCACCCGGAGCCGGTGCTTGTGCTGGACGTGGCGCCGACCAACTCGTTCCGATCGCAACAGCCGTGGCGTGATTACCGCGCGGACACGGCGATCGACCTTGTGCGGTTCGTCCGACGCGTGCTCGGCGACGACGTGACTTTTGTAGGCAACCTGGGACAGGAGTATCGTCAAAATCTGCTGGGCAACGAAGCGACCGACACGGTCCTGGCCCGGGCGGTGGGGCAGCTGGCGGTCTACAACGAGCGACGGCTGGCGGCGGGCGTCGGGGCGCGACGCCTGAACCGCGACACCGAGACGCTGTATATGGGTCTTGAAGATCCGAACAACCCGAACAAAGAGCCTCGGCTGGACCTGTCGTTGTTCCCAGCCGGCGCGACGATCCAGAGCGTGTCCGAGGCGGTGAGCGACTGGCTCGAGAGCCGGGTCGCCTCGTCCGAAGCGATGGTGTTCACAATCCAGCGGTACTCGGGGCGGGCCCAGGAGATGCTGCCGCTCGAGCCGGCGGGAGGTCAGCCATGAGTCGTCGTGCGTTCTCGATGATCGAGATTCTCATCGCCATAGTCGTGCTGTCGATCGGGCTGCTCGGGCTTGCGATCTCGCTGCCCGCCACGATCTCCATCCAGCGCCGCGGTGCGGACGCGACGCGAGCAGTAACGGCGGCGTCGGCGGCCAAGGCCTATATCGAGACCCGGCCGGACCTGAATCGGCTCCACACCT
>JADFOF010000208.1 GCA_022563015.1 Planctomycetota bacterium | reverse complement strand
GAGCAGGTCGCCCACGATCTGGATCGCATTCGGCGGCTGGTGAGTGAGCGTCTGCGGAGCCGGCTGGCCGCCTCGTGGGCGCAATCCGCCGACCGCCATCGCATCGCACTCCTGCTGGGCGTCTCGGGCCCGGATGCGGATGCCCTCATCGAGCGGTCCGTGCGGGGCGAGATTCGGCCCAACACGATCCAGCAGATGCGAAGCCGGGCCCGTCGCCACGTGCACGAGATTCTGACAGGCGTCGCCTGTGCCGTGTGTGTCGCCGCACTGTTCCTGGCCGTCCCGGCTGCCGAGGCCCAGGGCGAGCAGACGGGCGGCCGGCGCGGACGGGCGCTCGCAGTCCATGCCGAACCGGCGCCACAATCCGCGTCCGTCGGAGACCAGGCCCCGCGTGCCCGCCCCTCGCGCATGAGAGGCGGCGAGCAGACCGGCGGTCGCGGCGGCTGATACGAGTCCTCGGCAGTCTCGCCCAGCAGCGAGTGCGGATGCCGGCGCGCAATAAAAACGGCGCCCGCCGAAGCGGGCGCCGGGATGATCCAGTATCGGATCCATCAGAGAATGTGGTCCTGGATCACGGGCAACCGAGGACGAACTGGTTCTGGAAGGCCAGGAAGTCGAAGATGTTGCACGCGGGGTCCGGGTCGAAGTCGCACGCGCACGGCTCGCCGGCAACGAACGCGGTCTGGAAGGCCATGAAGTCCATGATGTTGCACACCGGATTCGGATCCCAGTCGCACGCGCACGGGCACGCGTTGCAAACCGTCGAGCGCACTTCAATCCTCACGTCGTCGACCTGCCAGCCACGGAATCCGTTCTGGAACGAGTCGATCGAATCAAACCTGAACTCGACGACAACGTTTGTGCCCCTGTACGACGCCAGATCGATCTGGCGGGTGTCCCACGTGTTCGTCGGATCGGGCTGGTCGACCCGGTCGCCATTGACGTACACCTCGGCCTTGTCGAAGGCCGGGTTGCCCTCGCGCTCGTAGTTGTAGCAGTACGAGAGCGTCGCACCGCCCCCGGCCGGGAAGTTCGGAATCGCGATGACCGGTGAGAACAGCGACCCGGTGGCGCGGGCGCCGGTGCTGTAGGTGCAGTTGGCGGGCTGACCGAAGTACGCCCACGAGGTGCCGTTGCACGGCGTTGACGGCGAGCACGCCGAGGTGACATTCCACAGGCCGGTTGCGACCCATCCGCCGGGCAGGCCGCCCTCGAAGTCCGCCGCAAGCATCGCCGTCGTGGCGATCTCACCGATCTGGTACGAGAACGGAGAGGCGGGACCCGGGCTCGGCAGGAAAACGGTGGTCCCCGCGACGACATCGCCGGCGGAGAAGTAGAACTCCGGCAGGTCGCCGCAACTTGCGCCGGGCACCGTCATCGTGTACTCGCTGTTCCCGATCGGGGTCAACGGGACCGTCGTGAAGGCTCCGCCGGAGAGGCGATAGTGCGCCTCCTCCGAGTTCGGCACGATCGAGCTGTTGCCAGGAATAATACTGACCGTCACATCGACCGGGGTGGACGGCAGCACGAGATCCGGCAGCGTCGAGACCGTACGGATCGAGACGCCCAGCACCTCTTGTCCGCCCGAGGCCACCAGCGCGTAGTCCGCGTCGAGCGCGGGCGTTTCCACGTGCCCGTCCTGCACGATCTCGTCGGCGATCACCTCGATCGTCCAGATTCCGGCCTGCGGGTTCTGGATGAAGACGTTCTCGACCGTGTCCTTGGTGTTGGACACGCCTCCGGGCGTCGAGAAGTTCGAGCTTCGCAGCCCGTTGTTGCCCCAATACACCGTCCCGCTGGGTGAGGTCACACGAAGCGAGAGATCGTTGATCCGGTGCTGGCTGGCGCTCGTCGGACCCATCGGATCCGCGTACGACATCGTGACATAGAACGTCGGCTCGCCCGGGGCGACGTCGAAGTCGAAGGAGTGGGTCTCGAGCGGATTGATCGGCTCCGCCTCGTCGTGGATCATCATCTTGTTGCGGTACGCGTGGAGATTGCCGACGTCCGCCATGCCCCACCCCTGGCGGTCGCGCCAGAAGCTTGCGTTGGCTCCGCCACTGTTGAAATCGTACCGATCGGCCTGATTGATCATCATGGCCTTGGCGGTGACCATCTTGGGGCGCGAATCAAACACCGTCGCGCCGCCGCCATGCCCCGGGAACACGCCCATGTGCCACATCTGGAACAGCAGGCCGAAGTTCCCGACGGTGGACGGCGTGGCGCCGCTCGTGCCGCCGAAGCTCGTTGTGACCCCGGTCGTGCCGCTGGTCGTCAAGATGGCGTCGTAGTGGTGGGTGAGATCGGGCTTGATCCGGCCGTCTTGCGCCGGGCCGGTGCTGCCGCGCGCGGAGTCGTCAAGCTTGTTCAGGTTGTTGAGGTGTTGCACACCACCGACGCCAACGATGTTCTTGGCCCAGGCCTGCGGTCTGGTCTGAGGCACGAGGCCTGCGTTGCTCATCGACTGCGTGCTGAGAAGCTGATGGATGAACAGGTAGTCGTCCGTCTCGGCCGAGATCGAGGTGTAGACGCTGTTGCGCGGGCTTCCCACGCTTGACGTCTGCCACACAGTCCTGTATGGACCGGCCGCATCGACCAGTTGGGCTGTGTGCAGGTGACGAGAAACCGGCCCGCCGAACTGCGACGATTGGGAGAACTGGGACCAGATGACTTTGTCGCGATCGGGCAGGAACCCGCCGCCGGGCATGCCCCCGAAGCGACTGGCGAACGGGATCCCGGCGACGTTCGTGCCGTGCGAGCCGGTACCACCCGTGCCGTGCTGAAGCCGCGGCTGAAGGGCCACGTGATTGTTCACGCCGGTGTCGAAGATCTCGCCGTCCACGCCGCGGCCTGTGAATCCCAGCGCCGCGATGTTTCGGCTCGGGCCGCCGCCGCTGTTCGTCACACCGTTGAGAATCTTCGCCAGGTCCGTGTCAAGCTCGCCCGGACCCCAGGGATCGATGTAGTGAAGCTCGTCCCGTCGTGCCAGCGCGAGGATCTGCGAAGGCGCGATCGTCACGGTCATGCGGTAGCCGAGCCCATTGATGTTGATCACGCGCCCGCCTGCGGCGACGATCGCCGCGGCCAACGCGTTCTGCTGGGCCGCACCGCGGTCGAACACCTCGATCGAGTAGTCGGCCAGTCGCTCGGGCGCGCCGACCACGAACGCCGACAGGATCTCCCCCGACAGCTTGTACGCCGTGTGGAACGGGCCCGTCCAGCGCACGTATGGCAGCTGCGCGACCTGGGCCGCGACGTTCGCGGGCATCCGCACGATGTGCGTGTGGTTCGCCATGAAGCGCACGATCTCGCCGCCCATCTGCTCGATCTGTGTCTGGAACTCTTCCAGCGGCACCGTCCAGAACTGGACGAGATGCATCTCGCTGCCCGCCGGGGCGAGGAGCTGCTCGTTCACGCCGGGCGTGAACTTGAGCGGATCGAAGTTCGCGTATTGGAGCCGGATGGTGTAGTCCGTCTCGCGGACACGGCCGGCGATGCTGTTGCCGCCGTCACGGCTGATCGCGTAGTAGGGCGACCCGCCTTCGTCCCACAGGTACAGGACCGTCGCGGTGCCGGGCACGGCGATGGTCCTGAAGTTGCTGATCGGGCCTTCCGGCTGGTGGAACACCCGGCCGGTGGTGAGGGTGAACGGCGACCCGCCCGGGCCCTTGATCGTCTCGTCTGTCGCGACGGATGTGCCCGCGGCACACGCCAACACCGCCGCCGTGCACAACGACGCCAAACGCAAGTTTCTCATCTTCATTCCCTTTCTCCAAATTCTCTGTTGGATGACCGTGGATCCATGAATGCCGTCGGGCCGCAACCCCACGTGCCGAGTCCCCTCCCGCCAGGCGATCGGATAGATTCTGTGGCGATACCCTCCCTGTGCCCTTCGCGCCGGACCATACGGGGCCGGATCGGACTCTGTTTCACCAAGTCTAACGCCACTCAGGCCTGTTGCAAGAACTTCCTGGTCGTTCTGCCCGGAAACTTCACGCCGCTGGTTCCGCTCCATCGCACATTCCCGCTCGACCCGATCACAACCCGAGCCTCATCAGGCATGCTGCCCCGATAATGCCCATACCCCCAATCAATGGGTGCAAACGTCGATCCAGTGACCAGCAGCCCCGTATCCGGCATGGCGGCGCATCCCCGGTCCCGACCTCGCCGAATGATCAAATCTCCCGCGCCTCCTCGTTCGCCCAGTCACCGTGCAAGGATGACTCATGGCTTCGGACAACGCCGACCCGGTCACGCTGGTTGAGAAGATCGCCTCCCGGCACGCGACGGGCGGGGGCGAAGGCGGATCCGTCCGCCAGGGCCAGATCATCACGATCCGCCCCACACATGTCATGACGCACGACAACACCGGGGCGGTGATCCCGAAGTTCGTCTCGATCTTCCGGGGGCTGGGCGAGCCTCGCGTGCACGATCCGAGCCAGCCCGTCTTCGCCATCGACCATGACATCCAGAACCACACGCCGGAGAACCTGGGCAAGTACGCCCGGATCGCCGCCTTTGCGCGCACGCACCGGATCGACTTCTACCCCGCCGGCACCGGCATCAGCCACCAGGTGATGGTCGAGCAGGGCTACGCCATCCCCGGCAGTCTCGTGGTCGGCTCGGACTCTCACTCGAACATGTACGGCGGGGTGGGGGCGCTGGGAACGCCGGTGGTCCGCACCGACGCCGCATGTATCTGGGCTACAGGACAGACATGGTGGCAGGTTCCCAAGGTCGCTCGCTGCACCCTCACCGGAAAACTTCAACCCGGCGTCGTCGGCAAGGACGTCATCATCGCCCTGTGCGGGCTGTTCAATGACGACGAGGTGCTCAACCACGCCGTCGAGTTCATCGGCGAGGGCGTCGACGCCATGACGATCGACCATCGTCTCTCGATCGCCAACATGACGACCGAATGGGGCGCGCTGGCCGGTCTGTTCCCTTTCGATGAAAC
>JADFOF010000207.1 GCA_022563015.1 Planctomycetota bacterium | reverse complement strand
GCCGCCGAACGCCGCGCCGCCACCGCAGCACCAGGCTCACCGCCCGTCGTCGTCCCCTGGCGCGTCATCGCCGACCAGCTCCGCTCCCACCCGGACCACCTGCTCACGGGCGGCTCGCAGACCCAGGATCCGTCTGCAACGCGCATCTCCGCGTGACACCGCGCGCACCCCCGCGCGCCGCATACCTATCCCGCGCGGTTCCCCGCCCTTTCACGCATCCTCCACCGACTCCGCCACGCCGCGCAGGATCCCCGCCTTGACAATCGTCTCACGCCACTCCGCTAAAGGGTCCGAATCCGCGACGATCCCAGCACCCACGCCGTAGTCCAGCCGGGCACTCTCAAATCCGACCGGTCCGGGACGGGCCGGCTCGCCCGTGATCGCCGCTGTGCGGATCGCCACGTTGAACCTCGCGTGCCCCGAGTCGCTCACGAAGCCGACCGCCCCGCAGTACGGCCCGCGCGCGACCGGTTCGAGCTGCTCGATGATCTGCATCGCGCGGATCTTGGGCGCTCCCGTCACCGACCCGGGCGCGAAGGTCGAGCCGATCAACCCGCCGATCCCCACGCCCTCGCGCAGCCGACCCGACACCGTCGCCACGCCCTGGTGCACGCCGTGGCGCCCGCCGCCATGCCGCTCCAGCGTGCGGCTCTGATCGACGCGCACCGACCCGAACTCACACACACGCCCCAGATCGTTCCGCATCAGGTCCACGATCATGTTCAGCTCCGCCCGGTCCTTGGCGCTGCGCGCAAGCTCCATCGGATCCGCGCACGCGGCGCTCGTCCCCTTCATCGGCCGCGTCGTCACGCGCCGCGTGCCGGGATCGAAATCCAGGAACAGCTCCGGGCTCATCGACACGATCGCCCGTGCGACCCCGTCCTCGTCCAGGGGCAGCTCGAGATACGCACCGTGGCGCGGCCGCGCCGTTTCCACCAGCCGCGCCATCAGCCCGCGCGCCGAGCCCGTGAATCGGCCGCTCAGCCGATGCGACAGGTTCGCCTGGAAGATGTCTCCCGCCCGGATGTACTCGATCACGCGCGCGGCGTCTGTGCAGAATCGCTCGCGCCCGGTGTGGCTGCGCATCGCGCCAACATGGAAATCGCCCCCCGGCCGCGCGTCCAGCGGCGGCGGATCGCCGATGCGCCACCACGCGCCCGTCTCGCCATCGTGCGCCCACGCGTCGTCGCAACGAAGCATGAGCCCCGCGGGCCAGCCCCGATCGTCACGCACACCCGCACCCACCGCCGGCTCGACCGTCCGCCCGAACTCGTACCCCACGTACCCGAGCCACCCGCCGACGAACGGCGGCCGATCGGCACCGACAACGCCCGTCTCAGGCCCGTTCAGCGCCCGCGTGAAATCGTCCCCAATGCGCACCACGCGACCGCTCGGCCGCCCCAGAATCGTCCAGCGCGACCAGCGCGTCCCGTCCGCCACCACCGCCGCCAGCGCCACATCGCCCGGCCACGAGCGAATCGCCGCCGCAGGGCTCAGCCCACGCCCCATCGCCACCGGGCCCACAACCCGATTCCCGCGCTCAACCATGGTCGCAATGCGTGTCACGCCGAACATTGTCCTCCAGGGCCACAGCCTACGCCCCAATACACCCCCAATCTTCGCGGCCGGGCACACTCTCACGCCTAGACTTCGGACCCCTTTTCGAAGCATCGTTCCGCAAACTCGACCGTCAGCAGCCGCTCGCGGTCCCGAGACAGGTCCACAGAATCCATGGCCAAGCCGTCCACCATCCGCACCAAGACCGCCGCTCGCACCACCCGCAAGAGGACTCCCTCGCGCCTCGCCAGGCCCGCCGCCGCGCACCGAAAGGGACTGAAGTTCGTCTACTACTTCGGCAAAGCCCGCGCCGAGGGCGACGGCTCAATGGGCGAGCTCCTCGGCGGCAAGGGCGCCAACCTCGCCGAGATGACCGCCATCGGCCTGCCCGTACCCGCCGGGTTCACGATCACCACCAACACCTGCGCGCGATACCACGACGCCGGTCGGCGGCTCCCGACAGGCCTTATGAACGAGGTCAACCAGAACATCGCCCGGCTGGAAAAAGAACTCTCAAAGCAGTTCGGCCGCGGCGACAACCCCCTGCTCGTCTCGGTCCGCTCCGGCGCCGCAGCGTCGATGCCCGGCATGATGGACACGATCCTGAACCTGGGCCTCACCGACGAGACCGTCCAGGCCCTCGCCATTGCCACCGGCAACCGACGCTTCGCATACGACGCCTACCGACGCCTCATCAACATGTTCGGCGACGTGGTCATGGGCGTCGGCCACCACAACTACGAAACCGAGTTCGACAAGATCAAGAAAAAATACCACGCCGACCTCGACACCGACGTGCCCGAGGAGGGCATCGAACGCCTCTGCAAGGCATACAAAGCCGTCTATCGACGCCACGTCGGCCAGGACTTCCCGCAGAATCCAAACAAGCAACTCGAACTCGCCATCGAGGCCGTCTTCAGAAGCTGGAACGCCGACCGCGCCATCTCCTACCGCCGGATCTCCGGCATCACCGGGCTCATCGGCACCGCCGTCAACGTCCAGGCCATGGTCTTCGGAAACATGGGCGATGATTGCGGCACGGGCGTCGTCTTCACGCGCGATCCCTCCACCGGCAAAAACAAGCTTTTCGGTGAGTTTCTCGTCAACGCGCAGGGCGAGGACGTCGTCGCCGGCATCCGCACCCCGCGCCCGATCGACGAGATGCTCAGGTGGAACCGCACGGTCTACCAGCAACTCCTCGGGATCAAAACCACGCTCGAAAACCACTACCGCGACATGCAGGACATCGAGTTCACGATCGAGCGCGGCACGCTGTTCATGCTCCAGACCCGCAGCGGCAAGCGCACCGGCGCCGCAGCCGTCAAAATCGCCTGCGACATGGTCAAGGAAAATCTCATCAACGAAAAGCAGGCGCTGCTGCGCATCCCCGCCGGCGACCTCACGCAGTTGCTCCTGCCGAGCTTTGATCCCGCGGCGAAGAAGAAGATCACGGTGCTGGCGCGCGGCCTGCCCGCTTCGCCCGGAGCCGCGGTGGGCAAGCTCGCCTTCTCCGCCGACGAAGCTGTCCAGCGCGGCAGCGCCGGCGAGGACGTCATTCTCGTCCGTAAAGAAACCAGCCCCGAAGACGTCGACGGCATGAACTCCGCCGCCGGTATCTTGACGAGCACCGGCGGCATGACCAGCCACGCCGCCGTCGTCGCCAGGGGATGGGGCAAGTGCTGCGTCGCCGGCGCGGGCGAGATCCACATCGACGCCGCTCGAGGCCGCATGACCATCAAGAACAGGTCGTTCACGCGCAAGGACGTGATCTCGATCGACGGCTCGACCGGCGAGGTGATCGCCGGGGCCGTACCCACCGTCGAGCCCAGGCTCTCCGCCGATTTCGTCACCATCATGCGCTGGGCCGACAAGTACCGCACGCTCGGCGTACGCACCAACGCCGACACGCCCCAGGACGCACAGCGCGCACGCGCTTTCGGCGCACAAGGCATCGGACTGTGCCGCACCGAGCACATGTTCTTCGAGGGCGACCGCATCAAGGCCATGCGCCGAATGATCCTCGCCGACTCCACCGAGGAGCGCGTCAAGGCCCTCGAAAAACTCCTCCCCTACCAGCGCCAGGACTTCATCGGCATCTTCAAGGCCATGAGGGGTCTGCCCGTCACCATCCGCCTGCTCGACCCGCCCCTGCACGAGTTCCTCCCGCACACATCCGTCGCCCAGAGGGAACTCGCCCGCGACATGGGCCTCCCCCTCGCCAGGATCAAGCGCCGAGTCGCACAGCTGCACGAGTCGAACCCGATGCTCGGCCACCGTGGCTGCCGACTCGCCGTCACATACCCCGAGATCCTCCGCATGCAGGTCCGCGCCATCGTCGAGGCCGCCATCGACTGCGCCAACAGCAAGATCAAGGCCGTCCCCGAGATCATGATCCCGCTCGTCGGCGTCGCGCACGAACTCCGAAAACTCCGCGCTCTCACCGAGGACACCATCAGGCTCGTCCGCGCCGAGCACCACTTCAAGGGTCGCATGGACATCAAGATCGGCACCATGATCGAGATCCCGCGCGCCGCACTCACCGCCGACGAGATCGCCCACCACGCCGACTTCTTCTCCTTCGGCACCAACGACCTCACACAGCTCACGTTCGGCTTCAGCCGCGACGACACTCACTCCTTCCTCCCCGAATACCTCCGCCAGGACATCCTGGACCAGGATCCCTTCCAGTCCATCGACCGCAACGGCGTCGGGCAGCTCATCGCCACCGGCATCAGGCTCGGCCGCGCCACCAAAGAGGGTCTCAAGATCGGGATCTGCGGCGAGCACGGCGGGGATCCCGCCTCCGTCGTCTTCTGCCACGAACAGGGCATGGACTACGTCAGTTGCTCGCCCTTCCGCGTCCCCATCGCGCGCCTCGCCGCCGCTCAAGCCGCGATCAACAGCACCGCCTGACTCACACCGCGCCGCCCCGATCAAGGCCGCAGCGTCGCCTCGCCGCGGATCGTGTACCGCTCCGTCTCCGCCCCCACCGTCGTCAGCTCAGCCATGATCGTCCCGCGCCGCGCCTGATCGGTCGCCGTCGCCAGCTCCGCGACCCAGGGCGGTAGATTGCCCAGTTTCAGTCGATACGTCCGCGTCGCCGGGTCGTACAGCAGATCGTTCACCGCTCGCTCGTACAGGTCGAACGTCCACTGCGCGTTCTGCTCGGGCCTGGACGACCCCGGCCCGAAAAATGACACGTGCAGCTCGCCAACCCCGCGCACGCTCTCGTTCCAGGTATCAAGCAGGGCGATGTGACAGATCAGCAGCAACTGCCCGTCATCGTCGCGGTCCAGGTGCGTCAGAGGATGCACGCGGATCGAGACCGGCGCGAATGGCCACGCCAATCCCCCCGTCGGCCATCGCTTTGCCATCCGAGTTGCACCCCGCCGAGCACACCACCGCTATCAGGACTAACAGCCGACCGATCAT
>JADFOF010000206.1 GCA_022563015.1 Planctomycetota bacterium | reverse complement strand
GGTGGCCGTTCGCATCGGCGGTTCGGAGAGGAGGCGGCCCCGGCTCGTCCGATGGCGGTACGTGCCGTCCGCCCGGGCAGGGTCCGCGCGCACCAGTCTGTTCGATGGTGCTGTCGCAGCCGTCGCGCAGCCGCCTCCTCTCACTGGCTTTGACGCGCCGCCCTCAGGTGGGAGGCGGCGCACCTCGCCGCATCCGGCCACGCCCCGCCGGATCATGCGGCAGACAGCGCACGGGCGAACTGGAGGGAGTTCCGCCCGTGTTCGGGCCCACGAGGCCCGAGGCGAGGAGGAGGGATGCCGCGGCACGGGCCTTGCGCTCGTGCCGCCGGTTTTTTTGTGAGGCGCGCCCCGTCGGGCGACACGCGCCGCGCACCACGGCGCCGGGCATGTGCACCGGGTCGGGACCACCCGGCTCGCGCGCAACGGGTTGCACCGCGTGCATCTTCCGCTAGGGCGCTCGAACTACGCCTCCTCCAGCACGCCCTTGCGCTCGTCCCACAGCTTGTCCAGCCGCTCGATGATCGGGCTCGCCTCGGGCAGCGACGTTCCGCACGCGATGAGCAGATCGATCAGCCCGTGATAGTCGGCCAGCGCGATATACTCGCGCCCGACGCGAGGGCGCGACTCGTTCGTCCCCGCCTGCACCGCCGACAGGTCCGCCATGTTGTGGTAGTTGCCCAGCGGCAGGCAGACGCACGTCGCCTGGTAGCCGTGCGCGCAGAAGACCGTCGCCTCGCACGCGCCGCCGGCCATCAGCTTGCGCTGCCAGCGCCACGAGCCCTTGACGTCGGCGTGTTTCTGCGATGCGGTGGGTGAGGCCGGCGCGCCCGCAATCGTCTCGGCGCACTTCGCCACCGCCGCTGTCAACGCCGGATCGAACACGCTCAGACGATCGCCCACGCGCACGATCGGCCCGCCACCGATCGGCGAATCCGAAAACGAGCGCGAGTTCTCCAGGCAGATCAGGCGGGCATCCCTCGGCGGCGTCTCGTGCCTGCACGCCGCGATCGCACCGATGAACCCGATCTCCTCCGCCCGCGTGAAGAGCACCCGCACGTTCGGGATCGGGTCGGCCTGCCCGCGGATCGTGTCCAGCGCCCCCAGCGCCGCCGCCACCGCCGCCAGATCGTCGCACGCGTTGGTATAGAACACGCCATCCTCGACAGCCTGCTCAGCCAGCTCCCACGTCGCGACGTCGCCAGGTGCAATCGAGTCGCCGGGCGCATCCAGCTCGGCCAGAAACGTCTTGTGCGTCGAGCCCTCGGGCGTTGTGTTCTCTGTGACGACGCCCCCGATCGGCTCGTTGTCGGCCGTGTGCACGACGATCCGGGCGTCGGGGAAGTAGTCGTCCATGACGCCGCCGCGAAACTGTAGCTCCAGCACCGTCGGCGCCACCACGCGGGTCACGACGAACGCGGGATGGTCGAGGTGCGCGGTGAACCAGACGGGTCGCGCGTCGGTTTCGCCGCGCAGTGAGAGCGTCAGGTTGCCCGAATCGTCGCGGCCCAACTCGACATCATCGCGCTCATCTGCCCAGCCTTCGATCCAGCGCACGACCCGCCCCTCGCGCCCGGCAGCGGTGGGGATGCGGGTGATCTCGCCGAGCCATCGCTCGTGCAACTCCCGGTCGGGTGTAAAAGTCGGCATGCGCTCAGGGTAGCGGCACCGCGGTTGGGGTGCGTCTCCCATACGAGCCGCGACCGGCAGGGAGCGGTGGTTCGAAGACCCATATCGCGATGGTCGCACCCCGAGCACTCCCTCCCGGTCGTGCCTCGTTGGGATTCTGAGCGCTGTCATCGACGTTGGTCCCACCGACGTGCAGGATCTGGTACACTGCGCACCCGCCGGCGTCGGCGTACTGAACAGGAGAACCGCACATGTTTCATCACTTGGTATTCAGCGGCCTGGCGCTCACGTTGCTGGGCGGGTGCGCCGGCTCGGGGAGTCCGCCCGCGGCAACCATGGCTGACGACGAGCACCTCGCTCGCGCGCATCGGCTCATGGCGACCACGCCGCCCATCGACGGACACAACGACCTGCCCTGGCAGTACCGCTCGCGGGTGAACAACCACGTGGACAGGCTCGACATCGCGCAGGACCTCACGACGCTCGAGTCTCCGACGCACACGGACCTGCCCCGACTTCGCGCGGGACGGCTGGGCGCTCAGTTCTGGTCGGTCTACATCCCGATCTCAACCACCGGCGGCAGGCCGGGCGACGCGAGGGTCGTTATCGAGCAGATCGACCTGGTGCGTCGGCTGGTGTCGCGGTATCCGGACGATCTCGAAATCGCGTACACAGCCGACGACGTCGAGCGCATCTTCAAGCAGGGGCGCATCGCGTCGATGATGGGCATGGAGGGCGGGCACTCGATCGAGAACTCGCTGGCGGTGCTGCGCGCGACGTATGCGCTGGGCGCGCGGTACATGACGCTCACACACTCCAAGGGGACGTTCTGGGCCGACTCGGCCACCGACGAACCGCGGCACGACGGGCTGACCGCGTTCGGCGAGGAGGTCGTGCGCGAGATGAACCGCCTGGGAATGCTCGTCGATCTCTCGCACGTGGCGCCCGCGACCATGCACGACGCCATGGACGTGAGCATGGCGCCGGTGATCTTCTCGCACTCCTCGGCCCGGGCGCTGTGCGACCACCCGCGAAACGTGCCCGACGACGTGCTGGCACGCCTGCCGGACCGGGGCGGCGTGGTGATGATCACATTCGTGCCCAGGTATCTCTCGCAAGCGCTCAACGAGCACACGCAACGCCGGCGCGAGGCCCAGCAGCGGGTCCAGGACGAGCTCCCCGACGACGCGCCAGCTGTGGACGCGGCCATGGCCCGGTGGGATCAAGACCACCCGAGCCCCAGGGCGACGCTGGGCGACGTGGCGGACCACATCGAGCACGTCGCACGGGTCGCGGGGATCGACCACGTGGGCATCGGGTCGGACTTTGACGGGATCGGGTCGCTCCCGGTGGGGCTCGAGGACGTGTCGAAGTTTCCGAGCCTGTTCGCTGAGCTGCTGCGACGCGGGTTCAGCGACGACGATGTCCGCAAGGTGCTCGGGGAAAACCTGCTGGCCGTGATGCGCGAGGTGGAGGCGGTCGCGGCCGGGCTGCAGCGCGAGCGCCCACCATCGGACGCGACGATCGAGGAGCTCGACGGGATCGATCCGGCCGCATTGTGGCGCGACCAGTAGCCGGACCGGGTACATCACCGGCGGGCTGCGGCATGGAGCGGCTTGCCCCGGGCCCCGAAGATCGCGGTGCTGGCGCCCTTCATCGCGCCCATCTCGCGCACGGGGCCGGCCTTGATCCGCTCGAACGAACTCTTCGCGTTCGCCTTGCTGAACTCGATGCCGATGAACCGTCGGCCCAGCACTTACGGCGATCCGACGACATTGAATATCGCATTTGTGCCTCGAATTTGTTCCAATTCTATCGCTCGAAGTTCTCGCTTCGAGATCCCTTCGGCGAAAACACTGTACTCGACGATGATGTTGTCGATCCCGCTCTCCCAAAAGTGCCGCGCTAGGTTTTTATTGTCCGAATGCTCGGCGTGTTTCCTCAGTCGCCGCCGAAGGCTTAAGGCTTCGCCCACGTACAATGTCTGCTCAGACTTTGAATCAAGAAATCTGTACACACCTGGTTGATTGGGAATGTCCTCAGGCCTCAATTGAGCCAGCCTAACCAGCTTCACAGCTTCCGCACGAATAACTCTCGTGGCCACTTCGGGTCGAAGCGCGCGCCTCTTTCGCAAGCTCAATGCCGCCCAGCGGTACTTGAGCGGAGTGAAGCCCGAAGAGATGCTCGCTGCAAGCTCATCAAACTCGGCTGCACTTGTCGGGTCACAAATGATCTCATCAAGTGTCGTGCCGTCGCGACGCTCCAGCAATCGGATCGCGATTTCCGAAGCAAACCGATAGTCTTCATCGTCGAATGACGTCCTGTGCGTAGTTTCGACATCCAAAGTTCCCGACTTCCGTAGATTCATCAAAGCACGATTCAAGTTTTTCGCTGGGAACTCAAGACGCAGCGCAGCGCACTCTCTCAGATAAGCAGTATTCAACTCCGGATCCGCGATTGTTCGATCGGCAGAGAAGCCCTGGTGAACCCTCTCAAACGCTTGCCTGATCAGTGCGATGTCGTGTGCCTGTGTCTTCTTGCCCTTCACGGATTTCTTCTGGAACGCGTGGAGCACGTAGACTGCGTCGGAGAACCGAACGGTGTAGACCACCCGGTACGCATTGCCATCGTGAGTCTCCACAATCTCCAAGACGCCGGCACCCGTGATGACGCCCTTGAGCGGCTTCGCTTGCGGCGCTTTATCACCGAGTTGTGCCAGCCAGATCGCGTACCCCGCGTTCGTTCGCGGCTCCACCGGAAAGCCCTGGAGATCGGCCCGTGACGATCCGATCCAGCGTACCGGTTTCGCGTCTCGCAGCTCCATAGAGACAATATACCATTATTAGTATACCGACGTCTACGGGAATCCTTGCGATAAATGATTCCGTATGAAGGGGCCGCCTAACACAACTTGAAAGCACGCCCCCTGTGGGTACCGTGGAGTTGCGTAACAACCATGGACCACAGCAGAGGGCGGCTCTCATGAAGCGGAACACCAAGTATGTGGGACTCGACGTGCACCAGGCAATGACAGTGGCGACGGTTCGGAGCTCGGGAGGTCGGGTAATCGCGCGTAGCGTGATCGAGACGAGCGACGAATCGATCACGGAGTTCTTCGCCGCGATGGCGGGGTCGGTGCACGTAGTGTTCGAAGAGGGAACCCAGGCGCAGTGGCTGTACGACCTACTGAGTCCTCGGGTGGATCGGGTGTGACCGCAGAGGCGAGAAGCGGACGGGCAACAAGGGGGACCAGGTCGATGCCGACGAGCTGTCGGAGCGGTTGCGGTGTGGCGGCCTGCGAGCGGTATACCAAGGCGCACACGGCCGAGCCGATCTCAAGGAGTTGACTCGAGCCTATCGGAACCTCGTCGAGGACGGCACG